>NZ_JBFANN010000008.1:0-193520 GCF_040674855.1 Nocardia sp. NPDC049707
GCCAGGCCGGGGTAGATCACGCCGTTGTGGCCGGTGGAGTCCTGGTGGACCAGCGAGCCCTTCAGCACCCACGTGACGATCTCCATGTCGCGGTGTGGATGGGTGTCGAACCCCGTACCGGGATCGACGATGTCGTCGTTGTTGACCAGCAGCAGCCCATGATGAGTATTGGCCTGGTCGAAATGGTGGCCGAAGGAAAACGAGTGCTTGGAATCCAGCCAGCCGTAGTCGGACTTGAACCGGTCCTCGGCGCGGCGGATGTCGACGGTGGGAGTCGAGTCGATGGTGCTCATGAGGTGTCTTCCTCCAAGATCGGTGCCGGCCTGATCGCCGACTCGCAATTTGGTTTCCATGGAAACTAACCTGCGTCGGAGCGGAACTATTTCCGCCAGCGATCACGACGCATCCGGCTGTCGTGTCAACTTGTTAGTTGCTATCGGCAGATCCGGGTTCATGCCATGGTCGAGCAGTAGCCGCACCGTCTTGGCATGGCCCCTGTTCGCGGCCCTCGAAAGAGCAGTCGACTCCGCTTCGATGCCCTGGGCCAGCAGGTAAGCGAGGATCTCGGTTCTGCCCCACTCCGCGGCCCAACCGAGAAGAGAGCCAGAGCCTCCCGGCGCAGTGGCACTCGCCAGGTCGACACCAGCTTGGTGAGCGCGTCGCACCTCGTCGGCGTCGCCGCGTATGACAGCCATGACGAGATCGAACTATTCTGCGCCGAGCACCACATGAGTATGCCTTGCCCCGGCTTTCGACCAGCACTTCGTCACCTTGGGGTGTATTCGGTCACAGCCCTGTTGCGTGATCGTCACGGAGCGGCATTACATCGTCTCACCGAAACGGGCACCAGACTCATCGGCCGTGCTGGAGCTGGGGCTAGGCATGGCCAGCCGCGGAACCTTGGTGGTGACTTTTGGTGACGGTCCTGTAGAGCAAACAGGCCCGACCATAAAGTCGGGCCTGACCTACTAACTTAGGTGCGCCATCAGGGACTCGAACCCCGAACCCGCTGATTAAGAGTCAGCTGCTCTGCCAATTGAGCTAATGGCGCGTATCTTGCTGTGCTCCGCGTTGCGGTGCGGGACAAACATTAACAGGCCGAGTGCCCAGAAGTGAAATCGGTTTCTGACCGGGGGTGAGGGGGTTTCGCGATGGGTGTTAACACCCGGCCGGGTGCGGTTGATCTAACCGGTGCAACTCGCCTGTGGCGGAGTGCTTTCCATTGAGATGGACTCGTTGAGCTGGTGGCAGAATGTCTGGAGCGTGGTCCGAGCCGAACTCCGTCGGCGTTGCGGGAGGAGCGTGGTCGGGTTGGATCCGAAGCCGTCGGTGCCCTGGTGCATCGGGACTTGAAACGGGGTTGGTTATGAGCGTTGGTCAGGGTCGACATCGGTCGATGAGAAAGATCACAGGACCGGTAATCGTATGCGCGGTGGTGGCGCTGGCCTTGACGGCGTGTTCGTCGTCCAACGCCAGCGACGCCGCTACGGTCGCGATCGACCGCAATCCGGTCACCGAACTGATGAAGCCCAAGCTGTTATCTCCGGTCAAGGACGGTGGCACGGGGGTTTCGCCGGGCGTGCCGCTGACCTTCACAGTCGACGATGGCAAGTTCACCACCGTCACATTGACCAACTCGAAGGGCGCTCCGGTCGCAGGCAAGCTGGCCGCGGACGGACGGAGCTGGGAGACCACCGAGGTACTCGGCTACGGCAAGACCTACAAGCTCGAGGCCGGCGCGATCGGTCTCGGCGGTGCGAACACCACCGTGTTGAGCTTCACGACCAGTTCCCCGGACAGTCAGACCAAGCCGTTTCTGCTGCCGGGCGAAGGGGAAGTGGTCGGTATCGGTCAGCCGGTGGCCGTGCAGTTCGACGAGAACATCCCGGACCGCAAGGCCGCGCAGAACGCGATCAAAATCACTACCGAGCCGCCGGTCGAGGGCGCCTTCTATTGGGTGAACAATCGTGAGGTCCGGTGGCGGCCGGAGCATTTCTGGGCGCCGGGCACCAAGGTCACCATCGATGTGGATGTCTACGGCCGTGATCTCGGCAAGGGGCTGTTCGGCCAGGACAATATCCACTCCTTCTTCACCATCGGCGATCCGACGATCTTCACCGCGGATGACAGCACCAAGCAGGTGACGGTGGAGATGAACGGTCAGGTGGTGCGGACCATGCCCACCTCGATGGGGAAGGACAGCACCCCGACCGATAACGGCATCTACATCGTCGGCGACCGCTTCGACCGCATCATCATGGATTCCTCGACCTACGGCGTCGCGGTGAGTTCGCCGAACGGCTACAAGACGCCGGTCGACTACGCGACCCGACTTTCCTACTCCGGCATCTTCTTTCACTCCGCGCCGTGGTCGGTCGGTGCGCAGGGAAACTCGAACACCAGCCACGGCTGCCTGAATCTGAGCCCGGCGAACGCGCTGTGGGTCTTGCAGAACGCCAAACGTGGCGACATCACCATCGTCAAGAACACTGTGGGCGGCACGCTTTCGGGCGTGGACGGACTCGGCGACTGGAACATTCCGTGGCCGGAGTGGAAGGCGGGCAACGCCGACAATCGCTAGGGAATCGCCCTACGCGCAACTGAGCGTCGCGCCGACGGCGCTCCCGAGTGCGGCGCACATCAGCGGCCCGCCGAACAGTAGATTCTCGAAGCCGGACATCGCGGCACCGGCCGAGCCGGTGCCCGAGGAGCCGGTGGTGGTGACACCGCCGGCCGATCCGGTGGTGACGGAGCTCGAACCCGTACTGGATCCGGTGCCCGGTTCGACCACGATATCCGCGGTCGCGGTACCGGTGGCTCCGGTGAGCAGAGTTGCGCCGACGAAAGCTGCGATTGCCGCGGAACGCATCACGAACTTGGTGTCTTTCTGATCAGTCGGGGTAGTGTCCTGCTGACACCGCCCCTGCTGACTGCAGTCTATGGAGTGAAACGTAGATATGTCAGATAATTGGCAGAGTCCGCGAAGGCCTGGCATGTGAGACCTTGACATGCGTGAAATCGACTGCCGCACAAAGGCATAGGCCCAGGAGGTCCGACTGTGTCGGGAGCCTCCTCGGCCTTCCGGCCTTCCGAGCCCCGGATGTCCCGGCATACGTACCAGGAAATCCGGTCAAGGGGCATCCGGCAGGTCGGTACTGTTGTGCGGCAAGTGCTGCGATCCGATGCTGGTCATGGCAGCAGGCAGCCCGCCTGTCCTGCGTGGTGGCAGGGGCGTCACGCTCTCGCACACCATCGTTCGTATGCCGCGACGGCGACGACCAGATCTTCCCACGCCATTCCGGTCGTCTTGACGACGGTCGGACGGCTGTTGGCAATCGCCCGGCCGTTCCCTTGCCCCAGGACACCGAACAGGTCCGCCAGGGAAACCAGTGAACTCGGGTCGAGCAGGCCCTCCGCCGCCGCGAGTACGACGTCTCCGGCCTCGCGAAGTGCGACGTCTCGGCTCTCGACGACGACCGTCGCGCGTCCCAGGAGCGCGCCGTCGAGTTCGCGTGCCGACGGCTCATGGGAACCGACGGCGATGACGACCGCGCCGTCGCGCACGAGGTGTCCATCGAAGACCGGCTCGCGGGCAGAGGTTGCCGTGACGACCACGTCCGCGACCCGAACGTAGTCGGCGAGCGCTGCGTCATCTGCCGCGAGGTGCCGGTCGGCCCACGCCGGGACCAGACCGCCACGACGCGTCACGACACTGACATCGATAAGAGGTGCGTGAGCTCGTATCGTGCGCACGTGTCCTTCGCCCTGCGGGCCCACGCCGAAGACGACGAGCCGGAGCCCGTCACCGGACTCGTCCGCGAGTGCACCGAGCAGGTCGAGGCACGCCGCGACCGAGACTGCGGGCGTGCGCAGGGTCGTCAGCGCCACGCCGTCGAGTATCGCAACGGGACACAACGTCTCGGCGTCGTGGAGGAGGTAGGTGGCGTTGATCCGTTCCAAGCCGAGTGCGGGGTTGTCCGGGGCAACCGTCGCGACCTTTACTCCGAACCATTGACCTGCCTCCGACGGCATGATCAACGCCTGGCCTTTGCTCAGTGGGATGACGGCGCGGGGCACGTCGTCATCCGGGTCGAGTCCGGCGCGGAGCGCGTCCTGTAGTGTCGCTACCGCGGCGACAGGACCGAGTGCGAAGATGTCGTCGGAGTCGAGAAATACGCTCATCGCAGCACGAATCCCGGAACTAGCGAATCGCGCGGGTCGACGGTGAACCGGCTTGTCCCGACCTGGTAGGCGGTGCCCGTCATCGCCGGGATGACCGCCGGGTTTCCGTGTGCCGTGGCCTGCTCCGCGATCCATGCCCGGAATACCGAGCCCACGATGGACTCGTGCCGGAGCTCATCACCCGGGCGCAGCTCTCCGCGGTCGGCGAGGAGCGCGACCCGGGCCGACGTCCCTGATCCGCACGGAGACCGATCGACCTCGCCATCGGCGAACACGGTGATGTTGCGCTGGTGCAGTCGTCGACTTCCGTCCGCGCGCGGTTCCGGAGAGTGGACCTCCTCGGTGAGAATGGTCCCGTAGATCCCGGATAGGCGGGCATCGGTCGGGTGTTCGGCGGCGCCGGCCGCATTGAGCGCATTGCGGATCTCCCGGCCGATCTCGATGAGCTGGGTGATGTCCTCCGGCCGGACCCGCAGACCAACCGCCTGCGCCGGCAGCACGGCATACATGGCGCCGCCGAATGCGATGTCGACCGTGACAGTCCCCCGTGACGTCGCAACCTCGACGCCGCGGTCGAGGACATAGCTGGCGATATTCGTGAACGTCACGTCCTCGACGGCACCTCCGACGGTGCGAACACTCGCTGTGACGCGCCCCGACGGAACGTCGATGACCACATCCGTTACTCCGTCGGCGGGTGCCTGCACCCGACCTGATTCCACTGCCCATGCGCCGAGTGCGATCGTGCCGTGCCCGCAGGCTGTCGAAAAACCGTCTTTGTGCCAGAAAAGCACCCCCAAGTGGGCGCCGGAGTCGTCCGGTGGGACGAGGAAACCGCCGTACATGTCGGCGTGACCACGTGGCTCGCTGCACAGCAGCGCCCGGACCCACTGCACTTCGTCGCTTTCCATCGCGAGAACCCGCCGTTCGGCGACGGTGAGCCCGTCGCCAGCCACGGCCATCCGACAGTCCGGCACTATCCGGAACGGTTCACCGCCGGTGTGCCAGTCGATCGTCTCGATCGGCGTCATGCTCGTCATCGGCGTCGTGCTCCTTGTCATCCCCGTCATGGTCATCCCCGTCATGCTCCTTGTCATCGCCGTCATGCTCCGAGGTATGCCTCGACGACCTGCGGGTCGGCACGTAGTTCGTCGGCCGAACCGGTTACCGTCACCCGGCCGGAGTCGAGAACATAGCCGCGGTGAGCTACTTTCAGCGCGGCCCGTGCGTTCTGTTCGATGAGCAGCACCGCCGTTCCCGCTTGGTTGATCGAGACGATGGCCTCCATGACCTGGGACACGACCAGCGGCGCGAGACCCATGGATGGTTCGTCCAACATGATCAGCCGGGGTCCGGCGATCATCGCCCGCCCGATCGCGAGCATCTGTTGCTCGCCGCCGGAGAGGGTGCCGCCCTGCTGGTTGCGGCGTTCGGCCATCCGCGGGAACAGGTCGTATACCTGATCGATCCGTTTGCCGATCGCTGCGCTGTCCCGCACGGTGTAGCCGCCGAGCTGGAGGTTCTCGTGCACGGTCAACCGCGAGAAGATCCGCCGACCTTCCGGCACCTGCAGGATCCCGCGCTCGACGATCGACCACGGCGTCGCCGCAGTGATGTCGTCGCCGTATGCCGTGATGGACCCGGCCCGGGACCGGACCACGCCGGAGATCGTCGATACCGTTGTCGACTTGCCGGCGCCGTTGTTGCCGAGGAGTGCGACGATCTCGTTTTCTGCAACGGTGAGATCGAGACCCCGCAGGGCCTCCACCTTGCCGTAGGCGACCTCGAGCCCCCTGATGTCGAGGACTGTGCTCACTGCCGTACCTCCAGCCCCGGGTCACCCGGAATCGCTTCGGCCGCGATTCGTTCCGCCTCCGCGTGCGCGTCTTCGTCCTCGGCACCGAGGTATGCCTCGATGACGGCCGGATTCGACCGGATCTGCGCCGGCGTGCCGTCGGCGATCTCCTTGCCGTAGCTGAGCACGACGATCCGCTCGGACACCTGCATGACCAGACCCATGTCGTGCTCGATCAGGACCACCGCGATCCCGAGATCGGCGATGCGTTGCATGAGGTCGAGCAGTCGCTTCTTCTCTCCGTGGTTCAGTCCGGCCGCAGGCTCATCCAGCAGGAGCATCCGGGGCTCGCGGGCGAGGGCCCGCGCGATCTCCACCCGCCGCTGCTCGCCGTACGGGAGGTTGCGGATCTGCATGGTTCGGTCGTGCTGCATCCCCACGAAGTCGAGCCACTTTTCCGCTTCGTCGGTAGCCGCGTCCTCGGAGCGCCGGTAGCGCGGCGTGTGCAGTATCGCGTCGAGGAAGTTCTGCCTGATGCGTACGTGCATCCCGGCCCGCACGTTGTCGAGGACCGACATGTCGCCGAAGAGCCGAAGGTTCTGGAATGTCCGCGCAATGCCGCTCGCGGCGATGACGGCGGGCCGCTTTCCGGTGATGTCGGCGCCCGCGAATGTCACGGAGCCAGCCGACGGCTTGTAGAAGCCGGTAATGCAATTGAAGGCGCTCGTCTTGCCGGCGCCGTTCGGCCCGATGACCGCCAGCACCTCACCCTCACGGACCGAGAAGGTCAGGCCGTCGACGGCGCGGACACCGCCGAAGGACACGGCCATGTCCTTGACATCGAGCAGGACTGTGCTCACGAGGCACCTCCCAAGTTGGTGGTCGATGCTTGCCGCTTGCGCCGCTTCGGTTCCCCGATGTGTGCCGGCAGCAGCCCCTGGGGGCGGAAGATCATGATGACGATCAGCAGCACGCCGAATATGAGGTAGCGCCAGTTCTGCGCATCGCGCAGCAGCTCGGGCAACAGCGAGATCGCCAGAGCCCCGACGACGACACCCGGGGTGGACCCCATACCGCCCAGGACGACGGCCATCAAAATGAGTGCCGACCACAGGAAATTGAAGCTCGGCGGTGAGATCGCCGTCTGGTGGGCGGCGAAGAGCACACCCGCGATGCCGCCGAAGATCGCACCCGCAATGTATGCCGTGAACTTCACCTTGTAGGTATGGATGCCCATCGCCTCGGCGGCGTCCTCATCCTCACGGACGAAGCGCCACGCCCGGCCGAGCCTGCCACGCCCGAGCCGGCTCGAAAACAGCACGGCCAGACAAACGATGACGGCGGTGACCCAGTAGATCGCGACGTCGGACCGCAGTCCGAAGTTGCCCAGGTCGGGGATGCCATACAAGCCGTTCGGTCCACCGGTGAAATCGAGATTGTTCGCGGTGATGCGGATGATCTCTCCGAAGCCGAGAGTGACGATCGCCAGGTAGTCGCTGCGGAGCCGAAGTGTCGGCCCGCCGATGATGAGTCCACCGGCGACCGCGGCAACCACGACCGCAGGAATGGTCGCGATCATCGGCCACCCGAATTTCGTCGACAGGACACCCGAGGTGTATGCGCCGATCGCGAAGAACGCGGCATACCCGAGGTCGAGGAGTCCACAGAAGCCGACCACGATGTTCAGCCCGACCGCGAGCATCACGAAAATGAGTGCGTCCGTGGCGATTTGAATCACATAGGTGCTCGAGTCGAGATACGGCAGCACCAGCGCGAGGCCGGCTACGACGGCGCCGAGCCATTTGCTCGCGAGGACACTCGACAGCGCGCGCGACAGCTGCGCGCCGCCCGGCTTCGGACTCCCCACGCCCCTCCCAGCGAGCGCGACATTCGCGGGTGCACGTTCCTCGACAGCCCGAACGTATGCCGAGCCATCCTCGCCTGTCTGCAAGGCCGACTTGTCGTTCATCACACACGCTCCGTGACACGCTCGCCGAGCAGCCCTGTCGGGCGCACGGTCAGGAAGAGGATGAGGAAGCCGAACGCGAAGACATCACGCCATTGACTGCCGAGGAACGCGACACCGAACGACTCGAGCAGACCGAGCACCATCGCGCCGAGCACGGCTCCGCGCAGGTTCCCGATGCCACCGATGACCGCGGCGGTGAACGCCTTGAGCCCGATGACGAAGCCCATCAGGAAGTCGATCTTCCCGTAGTACACGCCGGCCATGACTCCCGCCGCGCCGGCCAGTGCGGACCCGAGGAAGAAGGTCCGGGAGATGACGCGATCGACGTTGACCCCCATGAGCAGACATGCCTTCGGGTCCAGCGCGATCGCCCGCATTGCGCGGCCCGATCGGGTCTTCCGGACCAGGGTGTCGAGGGCGACCATGAGCGCGACGGCGATCGCCACCATCGCGAGTTGCGCGTACGTGATCCGCGCTCCGGCGATGTCCAGTGCACCGCCGCTCACTCCGATCGGATACACCTCCGGGTTCGGGCCGTACGCCACCGCGATGCCGTATTCCAGCGCGAAACTTGCACCCACTGCTGTGATGAGGACCGACAGCCGCGGCGCGCTCCGCAAGGGGCGGTAGGCGACCCGCTCGAGGATGACACCGAACGTTCCGGTCCCGATCATCGCGACGAGCATGATGACGACGAGAGCCAGGAAACCGCCGCCGAGCGCACCGGCGCCGACGCTCAGCGTGGTGAAACCGGCGAATGCGCCGAGCATGTAGATGTCGCCGTGGGCAAAGTTCAGCAGTTTGATGATCCCGTAGACCATCGAGTAGCCCAGGGCGACCAGGGCGTAGAACGACCCGACGAATAGGCCGTCGAGCACGAGTTGAGGGAGATTATCCATGCGTTTTCCCAGCATGTGAGAGATATCAGGGCGAGAGAGAAATGTTGAAAGTTGTTGCGTAACAATCGAAATGCCGGGTGGCCGACCGAGGCAGGGCGGCCACCCGGCGTCTCTCACTTGTTGAGGGCGAAATCGTCACCCCGCACGACCAGGATGTCGAATCCACCCTCGGTCAGCGTGTGCTCGGGCGTGAACTTCAGCGGGCCGGAAAAAATTTTGAACCCGTTGATCTGCATGAGCGCCTTGATAACGGCTTGACCGTCCGTGGAGCCGGCGAGCCTGATCGCTTCCGCGGCAACCCGTATGGCGTCGTACGACTGGGTGGAGTACGGGCCGGGTGCGGAGCCGAACTTGTCCTGGTACTTCTTGACCCAGGCCTGACCATCCGGGACGGTCTGCGGCGTCTCGGTCATCGTCGCGAACACGCCCTGCGCATTCTGCTGACCTGCGATCTGGACCAGCTTCTCGTCGACCGTTCCATCCGCGACCATGATCTTGCCCTGATAGCCGGCAGCCTTGAGCTGCTTGATGATCAGACCCCCCTCTTGGTAATAGCCGGTCCAGTAGACGAAGTCCGCATGGGAGCTCATCACGGCGTTGACAGCACCGGAATAATTCGATTCTCCGGCGGTGACCGACTGGTGGGTGACGACGTTGACACCGAGCGACTGCAGATCCAGCCCAGCGCGCTTGGCGATGTCGGTCGAATACGACGTGTTGTCATCGAGCAGGGCGACAGCCGTGCTGCCCTGCGACTTGATGAACTTCGATGCGGCCTCCGCCTGCTGGATGCCGGTGCCGTTGATCATGAAAACGTTGGGCAGCTTCTGCGCGACGAGGTCTGCGGAGTTCGCCGCCGGGATGATCATCGGGATGTTCGCCTTGTTGAAGATGCTCAGCGTCGGCAGGGTCGCGGAGGAGCAGTAGCCACCGACAGAGATGTCGATGTGGTCACTGACGAGCTTCGCGGCACCGGCAGCGGCCGTCCTCGGGTCGCATCCCTCGTCCGAGACGGTGAGCGCGAGCTTGCGGCCGCCGACCCCGCCCTGCGCGTTGATCTCGTCGACCGCGAGCTGGGCACCGTTCTGCATATTCGGACCGATTGCCGCCGAACTGCCGGTCAGCGGCGTGAGCATGCCGAGGTTGATCGTGCCGGTGGTTCCGGAGCCGTTGTTTCCGGAACCTCCTTGGGTGAGGTTGCTGCCGCACGCGGCGAGGCTGAGCCCGATCACCATGGCGGCCGCAATCACGGCGCCGCGACGAATGAGGGTCATTGGGTTACTCCATCTTGCGTGGCCCGCCGACGGACGGACCATCCAGTTAGCCGAGGCCGTGCCGCGACTGAATAAACACTTGCATCAGACTGTGGTATGTGACATTTCACATACCATAGCGCCTGCGGCGGAACTTTTGTGAGTTTTCTCCTTTTGACGACACGTAACTTCTGTGGTTTGCACCCAGACCGGCGCACTAGACAGCTCAGGGGGTGAAAACCAATAGATGGGGGTCGGATGGCTCGAGCATGTACTGTGCGGTTCTGGTGATCCGCGCGCTTCCGGTGATCGACGGACTCCGGGTCGCTGATGCTCCTTGCGCGACGACTGTCGCGGTCATCCGACTCCTCCAATCCAGTGCCGTGTCGCAGCGCGTCGCATGTATCAGTGCGGTACTGTGACGTGGACCACTGGTGATCAGTATTGCAATTTCACATTGCAATGGCAATAGCTTCGCCGAAGGTTGATCGCCATCAAACCGGCCGAGCGGTAACACCAGGAGAATGTGCTATTACAATGTGACACTGGACGAAGCTTGGCTTCTCGCACAACCAGGAACCGGGGTGGGCATATGGCACCAGTCGAGCAGCTGGCACTCAAATCCATCCGCTCTCGAACCACCCTGAGAGGGCAGGTCTCCGAGGCCCTTCGTTCGGCACTGATCACCGGCGAGATGAAGCCCGGAGTGGTCTATCCAGCCCCGCTGCTCGCCGCTCAGCTCGGAGTATCGGCGACCCCTGTGCGCGAAGCCATGCTCGAGCTGGTCCGCGAAGGGCTGGTCGAAGTTGTCCGGAACACCGGCTTCCGCGTCACCGAGATGAGCGACGCCGAACTCGACGATCTTGTGGAGCTACGCCTGCTGATCGAGGTGCCGATCATGGGTGCGGTGGCAGAGTTCTGCGAGGGTGATACCGCACGTCGCGTCGCAGAACTTCGCCCACTCGCTCGCCAACTCGTCGAGGCTGCCGAAGCCGTCGACCTGCGTGGCTACACCCAACTCGACACCGAATTCCACATCCGCTTCCTAGCGCTGCACGGCAACCCGAAGATCGTCGAAGAAGTTCGCGGACTGCGCAGTCGCAGCCGCCTCTACGGCCTCGAATCACTGGCCGCGGAAGGCAACCTGGTGGCGACGACTGTCGAACATGAGCAAATGATCGATCTTGCCCTGGCCCGAGATCGTGCCGGCATGGCGGACTTGGTCCGCACGCATATCGGCCACGTCCGGCGCGAGTGGGCCTCGCATCGCCCAACCACCGGCTAACTGGAGCAGTTCCGGCACGACCGACCGGAATCGCGGCCGGGTGAAGACCGAGTTCTCACTGGTCCGCGGCGCGCACGGGGTCGGTCGGGTCGGATGGTTTGTCGGCCCAGATTCCGCGGACGTGGCCGATGTGGCGGCGCATGAGCTGTTCGGCACCCTCGGCGTCGTGTCTGTCGATGAGGTCGAGCAGCTCGGTGTGCTCATGGGAGGAGGCAACGAGCTGGCCGCGGTCGGCCAGGCTCTTGAGCCCATAGATTCGGGAGCGGGCGCGCAACGATCGCACCGTCTCGACCAACTGCGGGTTGCCCGCCAGACTCAGCAGTTTGGTGTGGAATTCCATGTCGATGGTGACATGGGTGATGAGGTCGTGCGCGGCGGCGGCGTTTTCGATGTCCTCGGCGAGCGGACGAAGTTCGGCGATGCGCTCGGGGTCGACGCCGGACTCCGCGATGCGGCGCACCGTGGGAACCTCGATCAGCATGCGCAGCTCGGTCAGGTGGTCCAGTTCTTCCTCGGACGGTTCGGTGACCCGGAATCCCTTGTTGCGGACCGCCTCGACGAGCCCTTCCATGGCGAGGTCGATCATCGCTTCGCGGACCGGGGTGGCCGATACATTGAATTGTTCGGCCAGGGCCGGGGCCGAGTAGATCATCCGGGGGCGCAGCTCCCCGGAGATGACAGCGCCGCGTAGGGTCTCGATGATCTCCTCGCGGATGTTGGGACGGCGCCGAAAGGCCGCAAGTGCAGATGTAGCCGTGTCGTTGATGGACATCGGTTCCTCCTCAGCTGGAGATCCGTCGCCATAGTGAGACGAAGGCGTTGATCGAGGAGCTGGTTGATTACCGGCCCCGGATCGGCTGGTCCCGGTCTTCCGAATTCCAGTGGACGATATCGTCGACAGTGAAGAATCTGCTGGTCAAAGTGCGCGAACCGCCCCCGAGGGGGACGGTTCGCGCACCAGGACGTTTGGGGTGAGTGACGGGACTCGAACCCGCGACAGCCAGGATCACAACCTGGTGCTCTACCAACTGAACTACACTCACCATCGCCGGTGAAATCACCAGCGCGGTCGATATTAGCGTGTCAACCCCTCGAGTCCCTAATCGGTTTCTGACGTGGTGTTTTGCTCGCCCGCATCGGTGCCACCGCTCAGTTCGTTCGCGACGGCGGCGATCTCGGTGGTCGACGGGCCAGGCGCGGCGACGAAGGCTGTGCGCCGGTAGTACTCCAGCTCGCGGATGGATTCCTTGATGTCGGCTAAAGCGCGGTGGGTCAGGCCCTTCTCCGGCTGGCCGAAGTAGATGCGCGGATACCAGCGGCGGCACAGTTCCTTGATGGAACTCACATCGATCATCCGGTAGTGCAGATGCGCATCGAGTGCGGGCATATCGCGGGCGATGAAGCCGCGGTCGGTCGCGATGGAATTGCCGGCCAGTGGCACCGTGCCCGCGGTCGGGGCGTATTCGCGGATGTAGTCGAGTACCTGCTGCTCGGCGTCGGCGAGGGTGACCGTGGAGCGGCGCACTTCTTCGGTCAGGCCCGAGCGTGCGTGCATATCGGCGACCACCTGCGGCATGGCTGCCAAGGCCGCGTCGTCGGCGTGGATGACGATATCCACGCCGTCACCGAGGACATTGAGGTCGCTATCGGTCACGAGCGCGGCCACCTCGATCAGCTTGTCGCTGTCGAGGCGCAGGCCGGTCATCTCACAATCCATCCATACCACGTATTTGTCGGACACCTCGGCAACATTAGCCGTATTTATTGGCGATGCATTCGGCGTACCTGTTCGCGGCAGCTACTCGGTCCCACTTCGCTCGAAACCGGAGGTTGTGCTGGTGCTGTTTGCGCAGGAGTGCATGTCACCACAGGGTTGAGCCGACTCGGTGGGAGCAGCGGTTATAGAGTTTGCGGGAGATCGGCGGATGCGTTTTCGGCATGACAGCTAACACTGGGAAGCAGTCATGGTCAGACCAGACGGAGGACGCCATGAACGCAGGATCGCGAAGCGATTCGATGGGGGGTGGTGGTCGGCAGACGGGCGGGCCAACCCCTCAGGAGAAGGCGGCCGCGGCACGGAAAGCGGCCGAGGAGGCGGCGCGCGTGGCCGCCGAAGCCGCCGCCGCGGCCGTGGCCGCCGAACGCGAGTTGGCCGAGCAGGAGGCGGCCGCCGCGACCGCGGATCCGAATGCGGCGAATGCGGTGGCACAGGCCGCTGCTGCGCAATCCAGGGCCGCCGTGACGGCGCAGACCGCGGCCGCCAGCGCTGCCGCGGCGGAATCCGCGCAATTGGCGGCGAACACCGCGGAACAGTCGGTGGCGCAGGAGATCGCGGCCGGGTACGCGTTCGACGGTGCGGCGCTGGAATTGGGCACCGTTGTCGTGGATGGTGCCGTGGATCCGACTGCGCGCGTGCGGATTCCGATGCGCACCATGAACCGGCACGGGCTGGTCGCCGGTGCGACGGGTACCGGTAAGACGAAAACGCTACAGGGCATTGCCGAACAGCTGTCCCGCGCCGGGGTTCCGGTGGTACTCGCCGATATCAAGGGTGATCTGTCGGGGCTCGCGCTGCCCGGGCAGACGAATGACAAGCTCAGCGCCAGGGCGGCCGAGACCGGTGCGCCCGGCTGGGCGCCGGCCGGCTATCCGACCGAATTCGTCTCGCTCGGCACCGGCGGTGTCGGCGTGCCGATCCGTGCGACCATCACCGCATTCGGCCCGGTGTTGCTCAGTAAGGTGTTGGGACTCAACGAAACTCAGGAGTCCACGCTCGGGCTGATTTTCCACTGGGCGGATAGGGCGGGGCTCGGTCTGCTGGATCTGAAGGATCTGCGCGCGGTCATCACCCACCTCACCAGCCCAGAGGGCAAGGAGGATCTCCACGGCATCGGCGGGGTTTCGGCGGCGACCGCGGGGGTGATCCTGCGCGCGCTGGTGAATCTCGAGGCCGACGGCGGTGACACCTTCTTCGGTGAGCCCGAACTGGATCCGGCCGATCTGCTGCGCACCGCGGGCGGTCAGGGTGTGATCACACTGTTCGAACTCGGCGCGCAGGCGGCGCGGCCGGTGATGTTCTCGACCTTCCTGATGTGGGTGCTCGCCGATCTGTTCCAGACGCTGCCCGAGGTCGGCGATGTCGAAAAGCCCAAGCTGGTCTTCATTTTCGACGAGGCGCACCTGCTATTCGCGGATGCCTCGAAGGCATTCCTGGAGCAGGTGGAGCAGACGGTCAAGCTGATCCGGTCCAAGGGTGTCGGCGTCTTCTTCTGCACTCAGCTGCCCACCGATATCCCGAATTCAGTACTCTCCCAACTCGGTGCGCGCATTCAGCATGCGCTGCGTGCCTTCACCCCCGACGATCAGAAGGCGCTGTCCAGGACCGTACGCACCTACCCGAAGACCGGTGTCTATGACTTGGAGAAGGCGCTGACCTCGTTGGGTACCGGTGAGGCGATCGTGACAGTGCTTTCCGAGCAGGGCGCGCCGACTCCCGTGGCGTGGACCAGGATGCAGCCGCCACGCTCCCTGATGGACACCATCGGCGCGGAGCAGATCAAGTCGCGGGCGCTATCCAGCGCGCTGGCCGCGAAGTACGGCCAGACCATCGATCGTGAGTCCGCCTATGAGATCTTGGCCGCGAAAGTCGCGGCGGCCCAACAGGAAGCGGAGGCACCTCCGGCTCCGGGTCGTTCAAAGGCCACCCCCGAGGCGGAATCCGCCGCCGAGCGCATTATGAAGAATCCGGCGGTGAAGAGCTTCCTGCGTTCGGCCGCGACCGCCGCAGGTCGGGAGATCAGCCGCAGCATTTTCGGCACCCGCAAGCGCTGAGTGTGCGTGGAAAACCTGGACCCGCCGACGGTTCGGTCGGCGGTCCGGTTGTTTGTGAACAGCCGGTGCTCGATACATCGGCCCTGCCGCCGGACAAGTCGATGACCGGCGGCGCCCGTCAGTTGCCGATATCGCGGGCGAGTAGATCGTCGGTGGTTTCGCGGCGGATCAGTTGGCGGGCACGCCCGTCGCGTACCGCGATGACCGGTGGTCGACCGACGCTGTTGTAGGACGAGGCGAGACTGTGGTGGTAGGCGCCGGTGCACGGCACCGCGAGCACCTCGCCGGGGCGCAAGTCGGCCGGGAGTCGAACATCGGTGGCCAGCACATCGCCCGCCTCGCAGTAGCGACCCGCTACCGTCGCGGTCATCTCCGGGCCGCAGGGATGCCGATTGGCAACGACCACTTCGTATTTCGCGCCGTACAGTGCGACGCGGGCGTTATCGCCCATACCGCCGTCGACGGTGACGAAAGTCCGGCCGCCGTCGATGTGCTTGATCGATAGCACCCGGTACAACGTCACCCCAGCGCGCGCAACGATGGCGCGACCCGGTTCCAAGGCGATATTCGGGCGCGGGAAGTGGTGGCGTGCGCAGGCCGCGTCCAGGGCGTCGTCGATGATGTCGGCGAGTTCGGTCAGATTCATCTCGGCGTCGCCGCTGCGGTAGGCAACCGCATGTCCGCCGCCGAGGTCGAGATCGGTGAGGATGCGGCCGTGATCCGCACGGACCCTCGCCATTTCGCCGATCAACCGGCGTACCGCCTCACCGTAATGGTCCGGGTCGTAGATCTGCGAACCGAGGTGGCAGTGGAAGCCGATCAGCTCGAGGTTCGGCTGGCGCATAATGCGTTGGACCGCCTCGGTGGCCAGATCGCTGCCGATCGGAAAACCGAATTTCTGGTCCAGCACACCAGTTTTCACGGCGGGATGCCCGTGCACATCGATGCCGGGGGACAGTCGCAGCAGGACTTGTTGCGGTCGAGTGGACAGTGCCGACAGCAGGGTGATCTCGGTCAGCGAATCGACCACGATCCGGCCGACCCCGCTGTGCATGGCAACCGCGAGCTCGTCGGAGGATTTTCCATTGCCGTGCAATACGATTCGCTTCGGATCGACACCGGCCGCCATGGCGATGGCGAGCTCACCCGCCGAGCATACGTCGATCGAAAGTCCTTCCTGGGTAACCCATTCCGCGACCGCGCGGATCATCAGCGCCTTGCCCGCGTAGATGATCTCGGCCTCCGGGAAGGCCTTCTTGTAGGCCCGGCAGCGGGTGCGGACCTCGTGCTCGTCGAGCACATAGGTGGCGGTGCCGTACTGGTCGGCAATATCGGCCAGGGCGACCCCACCGAGGGTGATTCTGCCGTCGTCGTCGTAGTGGGTATCCTGCGGCCAGACGGCGGAGTCGAGCCGCGAAGGCCTTCCCGATCGTAGCGAGGGGAAGATTTCGAGCAGCGTCACGTGATTCTCCTGGGTGCGCCCCCGTTTTCTCGGGCATGCGGGGCCGATATCAGGACTACGCCGGTACCTGGTGATCATGGGTGATGCTGACGGTTCCTTGACGCACCGCCAACGTTTCCTGACGGGTTGCTGATCAGCGCAGTGCCGCGGCCCGCACCCCGCTGTTTCTCAGCCGCCGAGCTTCTTGTAGAACGCACCTGCGACCGGGGCGGTGAGGGCGCGGGGGCCGTATTGGCCTGCCACGCTCATGCCCTTGCTGATCAGGCCGGGGACCACGCGCATCTTGTTCCGGGCCAGGGCGTCGATGGAGATCTTGGCCGTGTACTCGGAGGTGACCCACATGAAGTCGGGCACCATGCGGTCGACGATGGAGGCATCGGCCGGATCGGGGTTTTCGGTGCGGACCGGGCCCGGGGCGAGCAGGGTGACGTGCACGCCGGAGCCCTTCAATTCGCCACGCAGCGATTCGGAGAAGGTATTTGCGAAGGCCTTGCTCGCCGCATAGGTCGCATTGTTCGGAATCGGCATATTGCCCGCCGCCGAACCGCTGATCAGGATGCCGCCGCCACCCCTTGCGATCATGCCGGGCAGCACGGCCAACGTGAGGTCGTGCACGGCGACGGCATTGAGCTCCATCTGGGCTCGCTCATAGGCGGGATCCAATTCGGCGACCGCACCGAAGGTTGCGATACCGGCGTTATTGCACAGGATCGAAATATCGCGCGCCACCAACTCCTCGACCAGCGCCCCCCGCGCCGTCCGATCGGCCAGATCGACCGCCCGCACCTCCACGGCGATCCCATGCGCCAACGTCAACCGCTGCGCGAGTTCGGTCAACACCTCACCGCGCCGCGCGACCAGAATCAACGAATACCCGCGAACAGCAAGCTCAGCGGCGAGCGCGGTGCCGATGCCGGACGAAGCGCCGGTAACGACCGCGCGATTTTCGGAGGTAGGGGAGGGCAGACTCACGAGAGGAGCCTAGGGGATCCGAATGCGAGGCGCCGGCACCACCCATTCCTGCGCCGATTCGACGGGATCCCCTCGCGGATCTCGGCGTCAGTCGAGATTGCTGTGGTGGCGGGGTGTTCTCGCTTGGCCTGCACCAATGCCTGGTGCACCGCACCGCAGGGTGCGGCGGAGTGCGCCGTCTCCCGTGCCGCGCACGGAATCGCGGGGGTGAAAATGGGCGCGGTGGACGGGGACCACGAGGGTGACGGCACGGTGGGTGGCGCCGCTACAGGCGCGCCGCGAGTCGTGTGCCCTGGTCGATCGCGCGCTTGGCGTCGAGTTCGGCGGCGAGGTCGGCGCCGCCGATCAGGTGGATAGTGGCACCGGCGGCGCGCAGCGGCTCTTCGAGTTCGCGTACGGATTCCTGGCCCGCGCAGATGATGACATTATCGACCGGGATCAGTTGGGGGCGTTGGCGTTTCTCGCCGAAGCTGATGTGCAGGCCGTTGTCGTCGATGCGTTCGTAGTTGACGCCGCCGACGTGCTCGACGCCTTTCGCCTTCAGCGCGGCGCGGTGCACCCAGCCGGAGGTCTTGCCGAGATCCTTCCCGAACGGGGTCGACTTGCGTTGCAGCAACACGACTTCGCGGGTGGCGGGGGCCGGCCTGGGCTCGGTGAGCTGGCCGCGGGTGTGTTCGTCGGCCGAGTCGACGCCCCACTCTTGCTTCCACTCGTCGAGCTCGAGGGCGGGATGTCCGTCGACGGTGAGGAATTCGCTCACGTCGTAGCCGATGCCGCCCGCACCGATGACGGCGACGCGCTTGCCGACCGTCTGCTCCTCACGCACCAGTTCGGCATAGGACAGCACCATCGGGTGGTCGATGCCAGGAATATTCGGAATGCGCGGGCGCACACCGGTGGCCAGCACGATCTCGTCGTAGCGCGCGTCGAGCAACTCCGCCGCGGTGACCCGCTTGTTCAGGTGCAGAGTCACGCCGGTGACCTCCAGCATCCTGGTGTAGTAGCGGATCGACTCGTTGAACTCCTCTTTGCCCGGAATCCGGCGGGCAATATCGAACTGCCCGCCGACCTTGTCGTCGGCCTCGAAAAGGTCGACTCGGTGCCCACGTTCGGCGAGATTCACCGCCGCCGACAGCCCGGCCGGCCCCGCGCCGACCACCGCGACGCGCTTGGTGCGCCGTGTCGGCAGCAGCTTCAGTTGGGTTTCATGGCCCGCCCGCGGATTCAACAGGCACGAGACCGTCTTGTGCTGGAAGGCGTGGTCCAGGCACGCCTGATTGCAGGCGATGCAGGTATTGATCTCGTCGACCCGGTTCGCCCGCGCCTTGTTCACCCATTCCGGATCGGCGAGGAACGGCCGCGCCAGCGAAACCAGTTGCGCATCACCGCGCGTGAGGATCTCCTCGGCGATCTCGGGCATATTGATCCGGTTGGACGCGCAGACCGGAATGTTCACTTGCGCGGTGATCTTCGCGGTGAATTCGACGAATGCCGCCCGCGGCACCGAGGTGACGATGGTCGGCACCCGCGCCTCGTGCCAGCCGATATCGGTATTCAGAATGCTGGCGCCCGCAGTCTCTAGTTCCTTTGCCAGCGTGACGATTTCGTCGAACGTCTGCCCCTGCTCGACCAATTCGGCCATGGACAAACGGAATACGATGATGAAGTCCGGGCCGACTGCGGCACGGGTGCGGCGCACGATCTCCACCGCTAGGCGGCGTCGGTTCTCCGGGGAGCCGCCCCATTTGTCGGTGCGTTTATTCGTGCGCGGCGCGAGGAACTGGTTGATGAAATAGCCTTCACCGCCCATGATTTCGCAACCGTCGTAGCCCGCGAACTGGGCCAGCCTCGCGCAGCGCACATAGTCATCGATGGTCTGCTCGACCCCGCGCGCGGAGAGCTTGCGCGGCCGGAACGGATTGATCGGCGCCTTGATCGAGGATGCCGAAACACTGTTCGGCATATAGGAATAACGGCCGGCGTGCAGGATCTGGATGGCGATCTTGCCGCCTTCTTCGTGTACGGCCTTGGTGATCACCCGGTGCCGGTAGGCCTCGGACTTATTGGTGAGTTTCGCGCCGAACGGCAGCAGCCAGCCGGTGCGATTCGGCGCATAGCCGCCGGTGATGATCAGACCCACTCCGCCACGGGCCCGTTCGCCGAAATAGGCGGCGAGCCGGTTGGTATCCCAGGCGCGATCTTCCAGCCCGGTATGCATCGACCCCATGATCACGCGATTGCGCAGCGTGGTGAAGCCGAGATCGAGAGGCTCGAAAAGATGGGGGAACGAACTCATCGCTGAGTCTCACCTTTCTTCGGGTCCGCATGCTGGGCTGTTGCACGAGGTTGCAGGGCTTGCAGTACTTCGTCGCACCATTCGACGAATCCGGACTCGACGCGGATGCCCGCACGCAGCACGAGGTACTGATGCAATGGGGCACCGGAGAGCTGATCCGGTGCCGGGCTCTGTCCATCGGGGGGCGACCCCCCGAAATCGCGTTTCTCGATGAGTCGAAACAACTCGAGGCGTTGATTGTGCTGCTCGCGATGCCGGGCGACCTCATCACAGAGCGCGCCGATATCGCCGTATGCGGCGGCGCGGATCTTCACGCCGAGTTCATTGCGCGGCATCGAGGTATCGGTCGGAGCGGCGATCCAGCGCGCCAGTTCGGCGCGGCCCGCCTCGTTCACCGAGTAGACCTTCTTATCCGGCCTGCTCTCCTGGGCGACCGTCTCGCTGCTGAGCCAGCCGGATTCCTCCATGCGCTTGAGCACGCGATAGATCTGCTGGTGGGTGGCGCGCCAGAAGAACCCGATGGACTTGTCGAAGCGGCGCGCCAGCTCATACCCCGAACCGGCGCGCTCGGTCAGCGATACCAGCAGCGCATGTTCGAGTGCCATGACGCCAGGCTATCGTTACACTCGGTACTATGCAACTGAGTGCATACTGAGGATGGTATCGGTTGTTGGCCCGCCTGCCGACGGAATCCGCATTAGGCTGCGCCCATGAGCGCCACATCGCGCAGCGATTTCGATGAGGGTGGTGGCCGGGTGACAGACGAGTCCGGGGTTGAAGCACGGGCGATGGTCGGGCAGGCCGCCGGGCGCGCACAAGTCGTGGCATGGGGGTTGTGGGACTGGGGGTCCTCGGCATTCAATGCCGTGATCCTGACCTTCGTCTTCTCGGTGTACCTCACGGATAAGGTCGGCGACGATCTGCCGGGCGGTGTATCGCCGAGCGCGTGGCTCGGCTGGGCCCTCGGCATCGCGGGTTTCGTGGTCGCACTCACCGCGCCGATCTGCGGTCAGCACTTCGACGCGAGCGCGAAACGCAAACGCTCACTCGGCGTATTGACCGCGCTGACCATTCTGACGATGACACTGATGTTCTTCGTCCATGACGACTACCACCATTTCTGGCTCGGCCTCGTGCTGCTCGGCTTCGGCTCCGCATTCTTCGAACTGGCAGGCGTGCCCTACAACGCCATGCTGCGTCAGGTCTCCACCCCTGCCGATGTCGGTCGGGTCTCTGGATTCGGTTGGGCCATGGGCTATTTCGGCGGCATCTTCATCCTGCTGATCAGCTACTTCGGTTTCATCTCCGGTCACGGTGATAACCGCGGCCTCCTCGGCGTGCCCACTGATAACGGTACGAATATCCGATTGGTCGTGCTGCTGGCCGCCGTCTGGTTCGCCGCCTTCGCCCTGCCGGTGCTCTTCGCTGTACCCGAATTACCGCATACCGATGCCGATCCCGGCGCGGCGAAGGCTGGATTCTTCGGCTCGTACCGGGTGCTGTGGCGGGATCTGCGCGAGTTGTGGGCCGTGGATCGACGCACCGTCGGCTTCCTGGTCGCCGCCGCGATCTTCCGCGACGGTCTGGCCGGTGTATTCACCTTCGGCGCGATCCTGGCCGTGCGGGTTTACGGTATCGCCGACTCTGATGTGTTGCTGTTCGGCATTGCCGCGAATGTCGTTGCGGCACTTGGCGCGCTCGCCGCGGGCCGATTCGACGATCGCCTCGGTCCGAAGATCGTGATCGTGACATCGCTGGTCGCCATGGTGATATGTGGCATCGCGCTGTTGATCGTGTCCGGTCCGGTCATGTTCTGGATCTTCGGCCTGCTGCTCACCATCTTCGTCGGGCCGGCCCAATCCGCCGCCCGTTCGTTCCTCGCCCGGCTGGCCCCACCCGGCCGCGAGGGGCAGATGTTCGGCCTCTACACGACCACCGGCCGCGCTGTATCCTTCCTCGCTCCAGCACTTTTCGGCTTCTTCGTCTGGGCCTTCGACACGGACCGCGCGGGCATTGTCGGCATTCTGGTGGTCCTGACCGTTGGTGTCGCTGCCCTGCTGCCCGTCCGCAGCCCGGACTGCATACCCGAGTCGGGGACATTCCCGCCGTAGCGTGACCGGCGATTTGTCTACCGAATTAGCCTGGCCTTCTCAGTAGAATTCAAGGGCTCGCCATGGCACGTCTGGCGACCTACCGGGACCGCGAAATCGGCGACGAACTCCGGGCATTGCTGGCAGACCTGTTCAGCCGCATGGGGGATCGGTAGTCGCTACTCTCTGTTCGGCCGCCAGACGGCCATGCCGAGCGTGATGAGACGGACCTGACTGGTGGTGCGATCGATGATCGCGGATTGGTCGCGCGGGGTGGCGGCGACGTAGTCGGCAATGCAGTCGGCGACCGTGGAGACGATGAGATCGGCGGCCAGTTCGAGGTCTTCGGGGGACCACGAGTCCAGTTCCGGGATGCGGGAGAGATCGACGACCAGTTCGCGCACGATCAATTGCAGCTCGAGTGCGATGGCGTGTCGCAGGGCGGCCGAGCCGCCGCGGCGTTCGCGAGTGATGAAGCCGAAGAGTTCGCGCTTGACGGCGACCTGATCGAAAACGAAGCGCACGGTCTCCAAGAGTCGAGCATCGGGCGTGCGACGCAGTTGCCGCAGGGCCAGGCGTAGCGCCCGAATGCCCTCGTCGACCAGGGCCGCGCCGAGATCGTCGAGTGAGGCGAAATGCCGATAGAACGCGGTCGGCACAATGCCCGCGGAGCGGGCGATCTCCCGCAGGCTCAGCGCACCGAAGCCGCGCTCGGCGGCTAATGCGAGCGTGCCGTCGAGCAGGGCCTGTCTGGTGCGCTCCTTGCGTTCTCCCCGGGTGGCTGCGGTCTCGGTCATCACCGTGAGCTTACAGCTGTTCACCATTCGTCCATTCCGAGGATGTAGTTCGGGTCACATCAATTCCTGGTTGACACTGCCCCCGGTCCGTCGGTCACACTAGTTGAGTGTACAGGCGTGCACTGAAATCTTGGTCAATGACGGTTCGGGGCACGCCGCAGCCCGAAAGCAGAGGCATCCGCATGGTGGGACTCATCGACCTGGTGCAAACCCTGACCACACCGCACTCGCTCGACCGCTACCTGGAACTCGTCCGCCCCACACTGACGGTTCGGGAGTTGCGGGCGGAGATCACCCACGTCCGCCGCTCGGTGCCGGGTTCGGTGACGCTGACCCTGCGCCCCACCCGGCAGTGGCGCGGCCATGTCGCGGGGCAATACGTGCGGATCGGCGTGGTAATCGACGGTATCCGGCACACCAGGTGCTATTCACCGGTCAATCCGGCGGGGCGGCGCGACCGGCATCTGCAATTGACGGTCAGCGCGCATCCGGGCGGCCTGGTATCGCAATACCTCTACCGCAATGCCGTGCCCGGCATGGTGGTCAGCCTGGAGCCGGCCGCCGGTGTCTTCCGGCTGCCCGAACTACGCCCCGAACGGGTGCTGCTGATCAGCGGCGGCAGCGGCATCACCCCGGTACTGTCCATGCTGTGCACGCTGGCGGATGAGGGCTATCCGGGCGAACTCGCCTTCCTGCACTATGCGAAATCGCCTGAGACGGTGCCGCATCGGGCCGAGCTGGAGGCGATTGCGCAGGTGCGCAGGAACTTCCGCATCGAACTGCGCTATCCGAGCGATGGCTCCGGTTATTTCGATAACGACCAACTCGAACGCGTCGCACCGTGGTTCGCCGATGGCGAGACCTACGTCTGCGGGCCACCGGGCCTGATGGCCGCAGTGCGCAAGATTTTCGAGGCGGAGCAGCTGGGCGAGCGGCTGCACACCGAGGAATTCACCCTGTCCACCACCCCCGTCGACGCCGATGCGGCATTCGGCACGGTCAGCTTCTCGGCCAGCGGCCGCAGCGCCGAGAACAACGGCGCGGTCCTGCTGGAGCAGGCCGAGGCCGCGGGTCTGACACCGGAGTACGGCTGCCGGATGGGTATCTGCTTCTCCTGCACCGCGGTTCGGCGCACCGGCTGCACACGCAACGTGCGCACCGGCGAAACCGATAGCGATCCGGATCAGCCCATCCAGCTCTGCATCAACGCGCCCGTCGGCGATGTCGACATCGATATCTGACAAGGCAAGGGATCACAGCAATGACAATTCTGACCGAAACGAAAGACGGCCCGCTGGTGCTGAGCCCGGACCAGGTCGAGGAACTCGGCCGGGCCCTCGACGACCTGCGCGCTCGCGTTGTCGCCGATCTCGGCGATAGCGATCGCGAGTACATCTACTCGATCATCAAGGCACAGCGCGGTTTCGAGATCGCCGGCCGCGGCCTGATGTATCTCGGCTTCCTGCCGCCGTTCTGGCTGGCTGCGGTAGCCGCGCTGAGTGTGTCGAAGATCCTGGACAATATGGAGATCGGCCACAATGTCATGCACGGCCAGTACGACTGGATGCGCGAGCGCGGCCTGAATTCCCGTGAGTTCGAATGGGATACGGTCTGCCCGGCGGATCAGTGGAAGCATTCGCACAACTACATGCACCACACCTTTACCAATATCCACGGCGTGGATCGTGATATCGGCTACGGCATCCTGCGCATGACCGAGGGCCAGCAATGGAATCCGCTGCGACTCGGCCAGCCGCTCTACGCCCTCGCGCTGATGGTGCTGTTCGAATGGGGTGTGATGGGCCATGACCTGGAAGTGGAGAACATCCTCCGGGGCAAGAAGAGCTGGTCGGAGATCAAGCGATTGCTGAAAGGCCAGTGGCGCAAGGCCGGTCGGCAGGTGCTCAAGGACTACATCGTCTTCCCGGCATTGACCGGCCCGCTGTTCATCAGCACACTCGCCGGAAACGTCGCCGCGAATCTGGTGCGCAACCTGTGGGCCTTCTCCATCATCTTCTGCGGCCACTTCCCCACGGGCGTGCAGACGTTCACCGAAGAAGAGACCGCCGAGGAGACCCGCGGTGAATGGTATGTCCGGCAGATGCTCGGCTCGGCCGATATCACCGGTGGCAAGCTGTTCCACATCATGTCCGGCAATTTATCGCACCAGATCGAGCACCATCTGTTCCCGGATCTGCCCGCGAACCGTTATCCGCAGATCGCCCCGCAGGTCCGGGCGCTGTGCGAAAAGTATGGAATGCCCTACCACACCGGTTCGCTCGGTAAGCAAGTCGGATCGGTCTGGCTGAAGATATTCGAACTGGCACTGCCGCCGTTCTTGGTCGGGAAGGATTCCACGTCCGGTGTTATCGTGATGCGACAACGGAACACAACCGAAGTGGGTGTGTGAATGATCGGGAAATTCGAAAGCAACAAGGATCTGATTCAAGAATTGACTTCCTCTGGTGCGCGGCACGTCGGAAATATTGCGAACATCATCGCCGGCACCGTCGCGGAGGTCACTCGGGAGATCGGTGAGTGGATCACCGACGCCATCGAGATGAACGAGGCCGCGGCCGCCGCGCGCAAAGATGCCGCGGCGCAGCGCGCCGATGAACTCGTCGACGACGAGGCCGATGTGTCCTATGACGCGGAAGTCGAGCCGAGCACCTCGTTCGTCGACGCGGAAGTGGTCGAGCCCCACAGCGATCGATAGGGGGCTGGAGAACCCCGGGTGATCACCACACCGGCAGCCTGCGCCGGTGCTCGGTCACATCGGTGATCAGGTCCTTGTACCCGTCGGCCAGTTCGGCCAACCGGCTCCACTGCAGCTGGGCGTCATCGTCCAACTGCAGTGGATGCGGCGGCTCGATCGATTCCGACATACCCAATGCATGTTGTGCCGCAACCCATTTCGCCGCCATTCGATCGATGACGGCGCCCAGGGTCTCGGTGTGCAACGAGGCGCCGGTGCGGTGCTGCACATTGTCGGCGACCCAATTGTCGATGTGGCCGACCAGTTCGGTGCGCTGTACGTCGACGTGGTCGACGAGTTGCAGGCACTGCGCGACGCATCCGCTCGACACGCC
Source organism: Nocardia sp. NPDC049707 (assembly GCF_040674855.1). Classification (NCBI taxonomy): domain Bacteria; kingdom Bacillati; phylum Actinomycetota; class Actinomycetes; order Mycobacteriales; family Nocardiaceae; genus Nocardia; species Nocardia sp. NPDC049707. The sequence continues at coordinate 25,921 of NZ_JBFANN010000008.1, forward strand.
CGGCGCATGCGCCGCCCGCAGGGCATCGCGCCTGCGTTCATGGCATTCGACCAGTTCGCGTCCCGCGTCCAGCACACGGTGCCGGTGTCGATTCGGATCGTGGGGTTCGCGAAATGCGCGCAGTAGCGCCGATGGCGATGGCAGCTCGTCGGCTCCGATACGACCCGTTGCGTATTCGGTAGGCATGATGCACGCCCCTGCGGTGACGATGGGTGTGTATTTGGATGCGCCAGGGCCGAGGAGGATTTCATGGAGGGGCACCCCTCGGCTCCGGCGCAGCCCCGCACCCGGATCGCCGCCCACACAGCCATCAGCACGCCAAAGAAACCGGGAAATCCGCGACGATGCGATGAGGAAGACGGCCCGAGAAAATCGGGACCTTTTCAGGAAAGCGCGATAGTCGAATCGGCGCAATAGTATGGTGTAAAAGCAGATGAGCTGCCGGGAAATCGTTATGATCCGTTACGGATCGGTCACATATCTGCCGACATTCCGACCCTCGGGAAATCGCTGAGCGCATGGGCAGCAACCACTTCGGGGGAGTGCGAGCGCGACATCGTTCGATCGACTAGCCTCGGTGTTTGTGCCCGCCTATGTGTCTTCGCCCGAATTGACGTTCGGGTTCATGTTCGCGCTGGAAGATCCGGAGCGAATTGCCGAGGTGGTGCGCACGCTCATCATCCGCAAGACGGTGTCGGTATTCCGACTCGCGCGCCTGTCCGACGACGACGGACCGCCGGAACGCTATGTCGTGAACTGGGCGGTGATTCCGCAGATCTCGATCACCACCAGTGCCCCCGACCCGGACGAGCTGGAGGCCGGGCAGATCATGCTGGTGAACGCCTTCCTCGGTGAGGAGGGCGAGGTCAGTCTGTACTCGGCCCAGGGGCAGGCGCCGAGCTGAGGCCCGCGGCAGGGCCGTTGCGGCACTGCGCGATTCGCCACGGCGGCAGCCACCTTTTCGTTGGCGTGTCGGTATCGGAATGTGGTGTGACCCGGACGTTCGCTACGGGACAATCAGGACATTCCTCCCGTTTGTCGAGGCATCGAAGCACCTGGAAGGAGCATTGATTATGGAGCCCGAGAACACCGTCGCTGCGGCTAGCCCGGCCAATCCGGTTCGTGTCCGAGGAGATCTCGATCCCGCGCTATCGCGATGGATGTGGTTGGTCAAATGGATCCTGGCCATCCCACACGCCATTATTCTGGTTTTTCTGTACATCGCGTACGTGATCGTCTCGGTGGTCGCATTCTTCGCGATTCTGATCACCGGTAACTATCCGCGCGCACTGTTCGACTTCAATGTCGGCGTCATGCGGTGGGGCTGGCGGGTCGGCTTCTACGCTTACTCCGTGCTAGGCACCGATAGGTATCCGCCGTTCAGTCTGCAGTCCGACCCGGATTATCCGGCGGACTTGGAGATCGACTATCCCGAGCAGCTGAGTCGTGGTCTGGTGCTGGTGAAATGGTGGCTGCTGGCCATTCCGCACTACCTGATCCTCGGTGCGATTTTCAGTGCGAGTATGGGCGGCAGGGATGACTGGGGCGGATTCACGCTGGCCAACGCGCTGCTGCTGGTCGCGGTGGTGGCACTGCTGTTCACGGCGGTTTATCCGAAGGGGCTGTTCGATTTTCTGCTCGGCCTGCACCGGTGGGCCATCCGGGTGGGTGCGTACGCCTCGCTGATGCGTGACGAATACCCGCCGTTCCGGCTCGACCAAGGAGCTCGGGAACCCGAAAACAACTGAATATCAACCGAATCGGGAGCCGGACACCGGCGTCGGTCACCAGGCGGATTCATAGATCCGCCGGACGACGTCCTCGATGTCCGGCTCCTCTATGGACAGGTCGCGAACCTCGGCGCGCTCGGAGACGGCAGCGAGAACCTGTGCGGCGGTGGTCGATTCGGCATCGAAGGCCAATCGCTGGCGCATGCCGCCGCCCTCGCTGGTCAACAGCTCGGCGCTGGGCACATCGTCGAGATTGCGGGTCGGTTCGGCCAGATCGACGACCAGCACCCGCCGGGCACCGACCCGCGCCGCGAGTCCGGTCAGTGAACCGTCGTACACCAGACTGCCGCGGTCGACGACGAGCACCCGATCACAGAGCCGTTCGATATCGCCCATATCGTGCGTGGTCAGCAACAGGGTGGTGCCGCGCTCGGAGCGTTCGGCGCGTAGGAACTCACGTAACCGCTGTTTCGACAGCACATCGAGGCCGATGGTCGGCTCGTCGAGAATGACCAGTTCGGGGGAGTGCAGCAGCGCCGCGGCGACCTCGGCCCGCATGCGCTGCCCGAGCGAGAGCTGACGCACCGGAGTGTCCAGCGTCTCGGCCATCTCCAATTGTTCGACCAACTCGTAGGTACGTTTCTGCGCGACATCGGATTCCAGCCGATGGATCGCGGTCAGAATCGAAAATGATTCGCGCAGTGGTAGATCCCACCACAGCTGGGAGCGCTGCCCGAATACCACCCCGATCCGGGCGGCGAGTTCGCGCCGCTGTCGCACCGGGTCCAGGCCGCAAGTGCGCACAGTGCCTGAGGTAGGGACCAGGATCCCGGTCAGCATTTTGATTGTGGTCGACTTGCCCGCCCCGTTCGCGCCGATATAGCCGACCGCCGAACCGCGTTCGATGCGAAACGTCATCCGGTCGACCGCGGTGAGCGTTTCGCGGCTGTGTCGCCAGCGCCGCCCGTTTCTCCGAAATAGAGTGAATTGCCTTGTCAGGTTGTCGACCTCGATGATCGAGTCCGATAACTCACTGTCCGCCACGCTTATCCGCCGCCTCCCTGATAGTGCCGAGTGCCCAGTCGCCACAGACCCAATGCGAGCAGCCACACCCACAGCGCCGCCAACGGTGCGCACCAGGCCAGCCAGGCCGGCAGCAGCGGGGGGCCGGGTAGGTGCAGCAGTGCGATGGTCGGTAGGTACGCGGTGAACGCGACCGGAATGGCGAGGCCGAATACCAGCTTCAGCGATGTCGGAAATACCGAAGCCGGTTGCATGGCGGCGAAGGAGCCGCCGTAGGTGAAGCTGTTGGTCAGTTCGGCACCGTCGATCAGGTAGAACTGCGCGCCGGCGGCGCAGACGAACAGGCCGCCGAAGAGGGCGATGCCGCTGAGCAGGGTAGTCGTCAGCAGCGCGAGAGTTTGTGGACCCCAGGTGAGATCGTTGCGAACGAGACCGAGTCCGAGGACGATGATCGCCACCGAGGCACGGGCGAATCGACGCAGCGAGATGTCGCTGGTGATGAGCTGCAGCAGGAGTGGCTGGGGTCGTAGGTGATAGGCGTCGAGCACGCCGAGTCGGATGAGCGTCGGTAGTGAATCCAGGTGGCCGAACAGGACTTGGGCCAGTGCGAATCCGGTGTTGCTGAGACCGAACAGCAGGAGTGCAGCGTCGAGATCGAGCCCGCCGAGCAGATGGACATTGTGGTAGATGACCCACACCTCGACGAATTCGACGATGCCGATCAGGAAGGCGCTGAATATCTCACTGGCGAAGGACAATCGGTATGCGCGCTGGGCTCGCATCCGCGAGCGCAACACCGCGGCATAGGGAGTGAACCAGGTGCCGGCCGGTGGGGGCGTATACGGGGGCTCAACCACCCTGCACCTCCAGTCTGCGGCGCCCGGCCACCAGCAGCGCCCGGCCGACCGCGCCGACCGCGAGTACCCAGAACGCTTGCGCGGCGACGACCATCACGGCATCCATCCCGGTGACCCGACCCGACAGGACATCGATCGGCGACTGCAGGATCGATGGGAACGGAGTGGCATGCGCGACGGTACGGAGCCATGCCGGGAACATGTGGACCGGCACAAACAGCCCGGCCAGAAACGTGCCGCAAATCTGGTATAGCACTCGGAGCCCACGGGTTTCCACCACCCAGAATCCGATCAATCCGACGGCGAAAAGGCAGAGAAATGACAACGCGACGGCCAGCAGCACGCTGACCAGCCCGAGCACGTAGGGCCCCGGCGTACCCGGCATGACCAGTCCGAAGGTCAGGATGCCGACCAGTACGCTCGGCACGCCGCGCGGCAGGAAGGTGCACGCCGCGCGGCCGAGATCGATGGCGAGATAGCTGAATTGGACATCGACCGGACGCAAGAAGTCGATCGCGATATCGCCGTTCTTGACCCGATCCACCAATTCCAGTGGTGGTCCCATGAATTGGGTCGCGCCGAGCAGTCCCTGGGATAGCCAGACGTAGGCGCCGATCGATCCCGCGTCGTAACCGCCGAAGCCGCCGGAGGCCCGCACCGCCGAAATCATCACCGCCGCGCGCACGAATCCGAAGACGCAGTTGGTGAACAGGCCGGCGAACATCGCGAGTTTGTACTGGGATTGGCGCCGGAAGCCGGCTCGGATGAGGTACAGGTACAGCCGCGCGGTTCGGAGTGCGTGCAGTGCGGCGAGTTGCGATCTGTTGCCCTCTACTTTGCCCCGCACAAACGGTTGACTCTACGGCGCGTTGGGGGACGCGCGGTAGGTCAGCGCGCGATTTTTGGAAAAGTGCGACAAACCCGCTGCACCAATGTTAGAAACACAGTCACTTCAGATTTGCCTCATGGGCGATCGCGCACGACAGGAAGGATCGCGATGACTGTCGACGCTAGCGACTGCTTGCAGGTCGCTCGAAACACCACTGCGATGACCGTTTTCGAGACGCTCGAGTCGAACGTGCGTGGGTACTGCCGGGCCTGGCCGACCGTCTTCGACACCGGCAGCGGCGCCTGGCTGCGCGATGAGAACGGCAAGGACTACCTGGACTTCTTCGCCGGCGCGGGCGCACTCAACTACGGCCACAACAATCCGGTGCTGAAGCGGGCGTTGCTGGACTACATCGTCGGTGACGGGATCACGCACAGCCTCGATATGTCGACCATCGCCAAGCGGCGGCTGCTCGAGGCCTTGCGCGACACGGTTTTCGAACCGCGCGGGCTGGACTACAAGGTGCAGTTCCCTGGTCCGACCGGCGCGAATGCGGTCGAGGCGGCATTGAAACTAGCTCGCAAGGTCACCGGACGCCAGACCGTACTCAACTTCACGAACGCCTTCCATGGGATGTCGCTCGGCGCGCTATCGGTGACCGGCAACGCCGCCAAACGTGCCGCTGCCGGTGTCCCGCTGCCACATGCGATGCCCATGCCGTACGACGGCTTCCTCGATGAAGCCGACGATCTGCGCTGGATGCGGCGCGCATTGGACCATGCGTCCTCGGGTTTGGACCAGCCCGCCGCGGTGATCGTGGAGACGGTGCAAGGTGAGGGCGGGGTCAATGTCGCACGCGCGGAATGGCTGCGGCAGCTGGCCGAATTGTGCGGTGCGCGCGGAATTCTGCTGATCGTCGACGATGTGCAGATGGGTTGCGGACGGACCGGTGGATTTTTCTCGTTCGAGTTCGCGGGCATCACCCCCGACATCGTGACGCTGTCGAAATCGATCGGCGGATACGGGTTGCCCATGGCGCTGGTGCTTTTCAAGCCCGAACTCGATCAGTGGGCGCCTGGTGAGCACAACGGCACCTTCCGTGGCAACAATACGGCGTTCGTCACCGCGCGGGTCGCGCTCGAGCACTACTGGTCCGATCGCGCGCTGGAGATCTCTACGCTGGCCAAAGGGGAACGCGTGGCGCACGCGCTCGCCGAAATCGCGGCGGCGTTTCCCGGTGTCTCGACGCGTGGGCGCGGGTTGGTGCACGGCATCGTGTTCGAAGAAGCCTCCCGCGCGGGCAAGGTGTGCCAACTCGCCTTCGAACGCGGGCTGCTCGTGGAGACCTCGGGTTCGGCCGATGAGGTGGTAAAGCTGCTGCCGCCGTTGACAATCGGCGACGACGAACTGGATCGGGGGTTGTCGTTGCTCGCCGGTGCGGTGGCGGCGATCTGCGGATAGTTACTTGTTGCCGATATTCCAGATCCACCTCGACTACGTCGGTGACCAGGACCCGGACCGCGACGAGGAAGTCGATGTCGATTACGCGTCGAGTTCCGCGCCGGTGGTCCGGACCAGCACTACCATGCCAGGATTACCGGTTTATCCGGCTTTGCCGGAATGGATCTCGTATACCAGGTCTATAGCGCGTGGCGGGCCGAAGATCCTGGGCTGACAGATCTGCTGTCGTGGGAATTGCTGAAACTCGACAGCTGAGCAGACAGCCGATCGGCGGCGTCCGGGGCCGTTGTACTCACTTGTTCAGAGCCTTGCCGCCGTTCGGAGTGACCGCGAACCACGTTCCGCCGACACCTTGACCGAGCAGGTCACCCGGCGTGGTGTCTTTCGAGAAGTAGTACACCGGCCAACCGTCGATGGTGATCTGGCAGGAGCCGTCGGCACGTTCGATGAATCCGACGAGCTGGGGATCGACGCCCCCGGCGTAGAGCGCCTGATCGCGGTTCACGGTCAGCGGCGGCCAATTCACGGCGCACTGCCCGGAGCAGTTGGATACCGAAGGTGCCGCCGTATCCTTGTCGAACCGGTACAGCGACCGCCCCGATCCATCCGAAACAAACTGTCCGACAGCAGGATTGCTGGTCACCCGAAGTTGCACCATATTCGTGGTCCCGGCCGGGGCCTGGCCATCGTAGATCTTCAGCCAGCCTTGCGTTTTCGCTACCGCGGGCGCCTGCCCCGCGCTGGACACCACTGTTGCGGCCGTGGACGGCTGCACCACCGCTTGGCTACTTTTCTCGCCGCCACAGGCGCTGAGCAGGCCCGCGAGCACGACAGCGGCGGCCGCGACCGACACCGTGGCACGCTGAAAACGTTTGGCTGAACTCATCTTTCGAACCCTTCGTCGCACTTCGACGATGCGTCGATCGCAATTCGTCCCCCGTACTACGATCCACCGCGACGACTGGTTCAACCGGTCTGCTCACAATGTCGGTCTGCTCACAATGTGGACTCCGAACCGTCCTATGAGAAACACCGGCAGGGTCTCGGCGGGTCCCTGAGGAAGTCGGCCCCGGCAACTCGTCTCGGGCAGATCGCCGTGGTGATACGAGGTGGTCGTTACCGGCATGACGCAAACCTAGTGGCCATGGGAGAAGGATTGGCGGGACAGGCTCGGCTGCCCGACCGGTTGCCGAACCGGGCAGCGACTTGGACTTCGAAGCCGGGCGCAGCGCGTCGCTGAAGAAGTCTGGTTCACCCCGTTTAAGGCGTGGGCTGGTGTGGTACATATCCCACGGCAGGCCGTGACCTCTGCATACTTCGGGCTATCCGGATGGGAAATCGGTCACAGACATGACAACTGAATCGGTGAGTTCCTAGATGTGACTCGGGGGCGAACCCTCGAGGTTGGATCCGCGTACGGTCGACAGCGGGCGAGGCGACGTACGCGGTGCCCGTCTACCCGCATAAACGCGAAGAGACGGGCTGCGTGGTGCCCCCGGCAGGAATCGAACCTGCGACCTAGGGATTAGAAGGCCCTTGCTCTATCCAACTGAGCTACGGAGGCAGCGGGTTCCACGATGGCCGACATTGGCCGTGCTGTCCAGCGCGGCAATTATAGCGACCGTCCAGGTGGCTAGGTTCTTAGCCTCAGCAACATTTCAGCCACCTATGGTGTGCGGGCCAAACGAGTCGCGGCATGATCGACATCGCACCTCCGATCCGTTTGCCACCTTATCGGCCCAAACCCCACCGGGCCACGTATCAAGGGCCGACTACGCTCAGTGCCATGTCGTCACCGCAGGACCCGTCCGCCGTCCCCGAGCTCGAAGCGGGTAAGCCGGGCTCCGGGGCGACCTTTACGACGCTGACAGTGCTGGCCGGTGCGATCGCAGCGGTGGTTGCCGCGATGATCGTCGGACTGTCGGCGGCACAGGCGCTGAGTCTGCTCGGTATTCCGGATCCGGGGCCGTTGACCACCTATGGCCTGCCCGCGGTGCGCGCGCTCGCCGATCTGGCCGCGGCGCTGACCGTCGGCTCGCTGCTGCTCGCCGCATTCCTGGTGCCGCCGCAGTCCGATGGGCTGCTCGATGTCGGCGGATATCGCGCGGTGCGGCGCGCCTCGAACTTCGCGTTGACCTGGGCGTGCTGTGCGGCGCTGCTCATTCCGCTGACGGTGTCGGACACCACCGGGCAGCCAGTGGGGCAGATCTGGCGGCCGGAGCAGCTGTGGCACGCGATCGGCCAAGTAGAGCTGGCCCAGGCATGGCGGGTGACGGCGGTGTTCGCGCTCATCGTCGCGGTGGGTTGCCGACTTGCGCTGCGTTGGGGTTGGGTCCCGGTGCTGTTCGGCGGCGCGATCGTGACCATGATGCCGCTGGCGCTGACCGGGCATTCGGCCGCAGGCGGCGCGCACGACCTGGCCACCAACAGCCTGATCCTGCACCTGGTTTCGGCCGCGGTGTGGGTCGGCGGATTGTTCGCGGTGCTCGCGCACGCGATGCGCGGCGGCGAGCACACCGATATCGCGGCCCGGCGGTTCTCGCTCACTGCCACCATCGCCTTTGTCGTGATCGGTGTCAGCGGTGTGATCAATTCCTGGGTGCGGGTGCCGTGGAGCGATCTGTTCACCACCACCTACGGCCGACTCGTCATCGCGAAGGCCGGTGCACTGGTAGTGCTCGGCGTATTCGGATATCTGCAACGCCGCGCCAGCCTGCCCGCACTCGCCGCGAATCCGCGGGACCGCGCCGCGCTCATCCGCTTCGGCGGGTTGGAGGTGCTGATCTTCGCGGCGACCATGGGTCTGGCCGTTGGGTTGGGGCGCACGCCGCCACCGCCGCCGACCAGTGTGCCGACACCCGCCGAGGTGAAACTCGGCTACAACCTCGATGGCCCGCCCACGGCATCGCGAATCCTGTTCGACTGGCGCTTCGACTTGATCTTCGGCACGCTGGCCATCGTGCTTGCCGTGCTGTACCTGATGGGGGTACGGCGGTTGCGCGCGCGGGGCGACGCCTGGCCGATCGGCCGGACCATCGCCTGGTTGTCGGCCTGCGCCATCCTGCTTTTCACCACCTCATCCGGGGTGGGACGGTATTCGCCCGCGGTGTTCAGCGTGCACATGGGACAGCACATGGCGTTATCGATGCTGGCGCCGATTCTGTTCGCGCTCGGCGGTGCGGTCACCCTGGCGCTGCGGGCGTTGCCCGCGGCCGGGCGCGGTGGCGTGCCAGGGCCGCGGGAGTGGATTCTGGCCGCGGTGCACAATCCGGTCTCGCGTTTTCTGACCCATCCGATCGTCGCCTCGGTGATCTTCGTCGGCGGGTTCTACGCCCTGTACATGGGCGGTATCTACGACTCGTTCGTCGATTCCCATGCCGCGCATCTGATGATGAATCTGCATTTCCTGCTGAGCGGCTATCTGTTCTATTGGGTGGTCATCGGCATCGACCCCAAGCCGCGCCAGGTGCAGCCGCTGACCAAACTGGGCATGATCTTCGGTTCCCTGCCCTTCCATGCCTTCTTCGGCATTGCGCTGATGAGCATGACCACCGTGATGGGTGGATGGTTCTTCAGCACTCTTGCCCTCGGCTGGAACAACGACCTGCTCGGTGATCAACGCACCGGCGGTAGCCTGGCCTGGGCCAGCGGTGAGGTGCCGTTGGTCGTTGTGATGTTGGCACTGCTCATCCAGTGGTCGCGCAGCGATGCGAAACTCGCGAAACGAACCGACCGGGCCGCCGACCGCGACCACAACGCGGAGTTGGCCGCCCACAATGCCATGTTCGCCGAATTGGCCAAACGTGATCGAGGAATACGTCATTGAGCCCCATCGAGGTGCAAGCGTGAGTGAGCGGAGTACCGCGGTGGTGGAGAACAGGCACGCCCGACGGGTTTATCGGTCCGATGTGCGGGTGGCCCGCAGACGGCTGGCCGGGCAGGTGCGCAAGACGCCGGTCTTCCATACCTCGATCATCGGACCGAACGGGCTGGTTCCGGTCACGCTGAAACTCGAGTACCTGCAGCATGGTGGGACATTCAAGGTGCGCGGCAGTTTCAATGCGCTGTTGGAGTCGCCCGCGCAGGTCGACCACGTGGTGATCGCGTCCGCGGGCAATGCCGGGATCGCGGCCGCGCTGGCTTCGGCTCGGCTCAGCAAGACGTGCACGGTGGTGGTTCCGGAGTCGGCACCGCATACCAAGGTGGCCGCGATGTGGTCCTACGGTGCCGAAGTGCTGTGGCACGGAACGACTTACGCCGAGGCGTACAAATACGCGAGCGATCTGGCCGAAGAGCGGGGCGCGTTGCAGTTGCACGCCTACGATCTGCCCGCCGTGGTCGCCGGTGCGGGTGTGGTTGGACTGGAGCTGGAGGAGCAGGTGCGCGGGCGGCCGTCGGTGCTGGTCGCGGTCGGTGGCGGCGGGCTGGTCGCCGGGATCGCGGCGGCGCTGGGGCGGCGCCAGCAGGTGGTCGGGGTCGAGCCGGAGGGTATTCCGACGCTGAACGCCGCACTGCTCGCGGACCGGCCGGTGGATGTGAATGTCCGCAGCATCGCGATGGACTCCTTGGGGGCCAATCGAATCGGGGATATTGCGCTGGATATCGCGCGTCGCTACGAGGTCCGATCGTTGCTGGTGACCGATGACGCCATCTCGACCGCTCGCGAATATCTGTGGCGCGAATTCCGGATCGTGGTGGAACTTGCGGGTGCGGCGGCATTGGCCGCCGTGCAGAGCGGTGCGTATGTGCCTGCCGAGGGCGAGCGGCCGGTGATCGTGCTGTGTGGCGCCAATACCGATCTGTCGGCCATCTAACTCCGCTGGGGTTTGTGAAGCTGCGACTGTCCACATGTGGCGAAGTTGTCCACATTCGGGAATTGGGGCGGCCGGAGGGGTTCGGAGCCGTCAGGCTTGAAGGGAAGTAACACCCGAGAGTCTGACGGATCGAAATATAAAGGGGCGCAACGATGTACGAAGCGATGGTGACCGTGATCGGGACCGTGGTGACGCATCCGGTCAAGCGGGATCTGACCAATGGCGAGCAGGTGGTGACGTTCCGGATGGCGAGCAATTCTCGGCGGTTCAATCCGGAGACGAGTGAATGGGTCGACGCCGGGACTCTTTATCTCACTGTCAGCTGCTGGCGTCGGCTGGTGGTCGGTGTCGACGCCTCACTGCGTCGCGGTGATCCGATCATCGCCCACGGGCAGTTGCGCACCCACGAGTATCGGGCCAGGGATGGCGTGGAGCGGCGCGACGTCGAGATGCGCGCCACCTCGATCGGACCGGACCTGTCCCGCTGCACCGCACATGTGGTCCGGCGCGCGGTTTCGGGCGCGGTGTCCGGACCCAGTACCCTGGCACGGAATAGTTGTGACCGATCCAGCGCTGATGACCGTGCACGCGTCGATGGGGAGGGACCGGGGGAGGACGCGACGACCGCACCACCTCAACTCGCGGATACCGAGCCAGTCGACGCCTGACCACAGGTCGGATACCCCGGCGACAGTGGTGGCTCTGCTGCATTCCATTGACACCCACACCGATAGGCTTTCCCGTATGGCTGAGTTCATCTACCAAATGAAGAAGGTTCGCAAGGCGCACGGCGACAAGGTCGTGCTCGACGATGTCACCTTGGACTTCCTTCCCGGCGCGAAGATCGGCGTCGTCGGCCCCAATGGCGCAGGTAAATCCAGCGTGCTGAAGATCATGGCCGGACTGGACCAGCCGAATAACGGAGACGCCTTCCTCGCGTCGGGCGCCACGGTGGGCATCCTGCAGCAGGAGCCGCCGCTGAACGAGGAGAAGACGGTTCGCGGCAATGTCGAGGAGGGCCTCGGCGAGGTCAAGGTGAAGCTGGATCGCTTCAACGAGATCGCCGAACTCATGGCCACCGACTACTCCGATGAGCTCATGGACGAAATGGGCAAGCTGCAGGAGTACCTCGATCACGCCGACGCCTGGGATGTCGACTCCCAGCTCGAACAGGCCATGGACGCACTGCGCTGCCCGCCGCCGGACGAGCCGGTCACCAACCTCTCCGGTGGTGAGCGCCGCCGCGTCGCGCTGTGCAAGCTGCTGCTCAGCAAGCCCGATCTGCTGCTGCTCGACGAACCGACCAACCACCTCGACGCCGAGAGCGTGCTGTGGCTCGAACAGCACCTGGCCACCTACCAGGGCGCCGTCCTTGCCGTCACCCACGACCGGTACTTCCTCGACAATGTCGCCGAGTGGATCCTCGAACTCGACCGCGGCCGGACCCACCCCTATGAGGGCAACTACTCCACCTACCTGGAGAAAAAGGCCCAGCGTCTCGAGGTCCAGGGCAAGAAGGATCAGAAGCTGCAGAAGCGGCTCAAGGAGGAACTGGCCTGGGTGCGTTCGGGCGCCAAGGCCCGCCAGGCCAAGAACAAGGCCCGCCTCGGCCGGTACGAGGAGATGGCAGCCGAGGCCGAGAAGCACAGGAAGTTGGACTTCGAGGAGATCCAGATCCCGGCGGGTCCGCGCCTGGGCAATGTGGTCGTCGAGGTCGAGCATCTGGACAAGGGCTTCGGCGACCGTCAGCTCATCAAGGATCTGTCGTTCACCTTGCCGCGCAACGGCATCGTCGGTGTCATCGGTCCGAACGGTGTTGGTAAGACCACACTGTTCAAGACGATCGTCGGCCTCGAGTCGCCCGATAGCGGTGAGGTGAAGGTCGGTGAGACGGTCAAGCTGAGTTACGTCGACCAGAACCGCGCGGGCATCGACCCGAAGAAGAATGTCTGGCAGGTCGTCTCCGACGGGCTGGACTTCATCGAGGTCGGCAACCAGGAGATGCCCTCGCGCGCCTACGTCAGCGCATTCGGCTTCAAGGGGCCGGACCAGCAGAAGCCGGCCGGGGTGCTTTCCGGTGGTGAGCGCAACCGCCTGAACCTCGCGCTCACCCTCAAGCAGGGCGGCAACCTGATCCTGCTCGACGAGCCGACCAACGACCTCGACGTGGAAACGCTGGGTTCGCTGGAGAACGCGCTCGAGCAGTTCCCGGGCTGCGCCGTGGTCATCTCCCACGACCGCTGGTTCCTCGACCGTACCTGCACCCACATCCTGGCGTGGGAGGGCGATAGTGACAACGAGGCCAAGTGGTTCTGGTTCGAGGGCAACTTCGAGGCATACGAGGCCAATAAGATCGACCGCCTCGGCCCGGAAGCGGCCCGCCCGCATCGGGTGACGCATCGCAAGCTCACCCGCGGCTGAGTCCGGCGTTCGGCGGGGCGGTTGCCGTGCACTGCCCCGCCGAACGGAAGTGTTTCAGTGCAGCGACGATTGCTGTGCGCGCTGCGCCATGGCGCGCTCGGCCTTCGAACCGGTCGCCCAGTTGTGGCTTCGCGGTGGCGGCGGGTTGCTCGAGGAGAGCGTCACGTTCACGTAGACGGTGTGTGTGGGGGCTGGCTGCGTCGGACCATGAAGTAGCCTCGGCGATTTCGTCGTCCAGGTCGTGGAGGCGACACCGGTATGCCGGCTTGGCTGGTCGCCGAGTACCTCGCTCACTGCAGTACACCGACAGGTCGATGATGGACCCGCGATCGCATCGACTTGGACCATTTCGCGGCAGTGAAGTAGTAGAAGACGTCCTCGGCGAAAAGGTCGGGCAGGGTGGTTCCGGTTTCCCGAGGACGAAGGAAATCGTTGACGACCTGAACGTGCGTGTGCCGATCACCGCACCCGACCCGCGCGCATCGAGCCGATCTGCACCAGTGCCTCTTGTTTGCCGATGCGTGCCGCGGCGCTCGATGCCTCGCTGTTCATCTCCTTCATGAATAAGGCCTGAGTTCCGCCACGATGTGTCATATGCATAAGTCACGGCGATAAGGTTGGAGTGTGCATGCGCAGATGCAGTCCGAGCAATCCACGGTCGCCATCGCCGAAGACCGTTCGGCGCCGGGCCGCCGCACCGGGTTGCGAACCGGTGCCGAGGCGATCACATCTGTGCATGACGGTGTCGAACGGTCATTCTTCCGAAGGAACTGCGGCGAACAGGTACCGCGCAGTGTCTTCATCGAAGGAAATGCGGTCGACGCACACCCTGCCAAAGATCTGGCTATGGTGGGGACCGTGCATGTGCAGGCGCAGTCCCGACATTGGGTCGCTACCATCGCGATTGCGTCTACCTGACGTTGCCGGTCCGACCGGGTGCTGTGCCGGGACCATCCACCTCGGCAATCAAGCGGCGAACGCTGCGGTATCGGTGAACACCCTGCATTTAGAAGGGATTTCACCCGCGCGTCAGCAAGGCACAGCTACTCTCGGACCGGCGTCACTTTGTTGCGGAACCGAATCCGAGGAGTTGGCGAAAAAATGACGGTCTCGTCCGAATTGTCCGATGGGGGACGGCAGCCGGCGCAGCCGGCGGGGCGGGTAAACACAGCGGCGTGGGCCGCGGGTTTGCCGCAGTCGCTGCGCGGTGAACTCGCCCCCCTCGAGGAGGCGTATTTCCGCCACGTCGACGCGGGCGATGTGGACTGCGCGATCACCGGGATCACCCAGATCTTCCGGCGGCATATGGAACTCGCGATGACCCGCCCAGTCGGGCAGGCGCTGGTACGGGTCTACCACTCCGATGATGGCTCCGGACTCGGCGCCGCGGTGCAGTTGGTCACCGACGATATGCCGCTACTAGTGGAGTCGATCACCTCGTCGCTGAGCCGGATGGGCGTCAGCGTGAGCGAGGTGATCCACCCGATCTTCGAGGTGACGCGCGATCCGGAGGGACGGCTGACCAGCGCCGCGCCGCACGAGGTCGACAGCAACGGCGCCGGAGGCCTGCGCGAATCGTGGATGCATCTGCAGCTGCACCCGTCGACCAGTCCGGCCCTGCTGGATCGGATCGAGCAGTCGATGCCGGATGTGGTCGCGGATGTGCGTCAGGTCATCGGTGATACCGAGGCCATCAAACAGGTGCAGAGCACTCTGGCCGATGAGCTGGAGTTGGCGGCGAAATCCGGCCACGCGCCGTTCTCCGATACCGATCTGGTCGATACCGCGAATCTGTTGCGCTGGTTGGCCAGTGGCAATTTCACCGTGCTCGGCTACGCCCGCTACCGGCTCAGCGCCGAGCAGGGACAGATGGTCTCGAATCCGCTGCCCGCTACCTGCCTCGGCGTGCTGCGCCCCGATTCCGGCACCGACTTCCGGGTGCCGATCAACACCGGCGACCGCCCGCTGCTCATGCTCACCCAGGGCCTGGTGCCCGCCACCGTGCACCGCTCGGTGTACCCGTACTTCATCGGCGTCGCCGACTTCGACGAGTCCGGCACGATCGTCGGTGAGCACCTGTTCATCGGTGTCTTCACCGTGACCGCGGTACATGAGAACGTCCTGGATATCCCGGTGATCGAGCGCCGGGTGCGTGCGGTGATCGAGGAGAGCGGCTTCGATCTGGATTCGTTCTCCGGACAGGCGATGCTCGAGGTCATCCAATCGTTCCCGCGCACCGAACTGTTCTCCTCCGATGCCGAGACCATGCGTCGCACCGCGACCGCGGTGCTGAATGTCGGTCTGCGCCGACAGGTTCGGCTGTTCCTGCGTTCGGACGGCTACGGCCGGTTCGTCGCGTGCCTGGTCTATCTGCCTCGGGATCGCTACACCACGCGGGTGCGGTTGGAGATGCAGGAAATCCTGGTGCGCGAACTGGGCGGTGTCTCCATCGACTACTCCGCGCGGGTCAGCGAAAGTGAGCTGGCCAGTGTGTATTTCACGGTGCGCATGCCGGAGTCCGAGCACGGGGTGCCGCGCGAATCGGTGGCCCAAGCCGACACCTCCGAGGCCAATCGGCTGCGCATCCAGAGCCTGCTCTCCGATGCGACGCACACCTGGGACGACCGCCTCAACGACGCGGTGAGCACCTCGACCGTGCTGGATCCCGGCGTCGTACAGCGTTACGCCGAGGCCTTTCCTGAGGCTTACAAACAGGATTTCGCCGCCGAGCGCGCCCTGGCCGATGTGGCCCGGCTGGAGGGCCTCTCCGCTGGCTCGATCGACCAATACCTGTATCGCCGTGCGGATTCGGTGCCGGGTTCGTGGCGGTTCACGCTCTACATCGGCGGCAGCGGCATCTCGCTGAGCCAGGTACTGCCGGTGCTGCAGAGCCTCGGTGTCGAGGTGGTCGACGAGCGGCCGTATCAGATTCTGCTGGATCCGGTGGTCGGCGATGAGGGCGGGGAACGCTGGATCTATGACTTCGGCTTGCTGGCTCGGCCAGAACTGCTGCGCAGTTCACTGGACCGGGATCTGGACGCCGAACTGCTGGAGTCCTCGGCCGGAGCCGCTGTGCTCGAATCCGAGGAGCGCGGCCTGCACGACCGGTTCACCGAGGCCTTCGAAGCGGTCTGGTTCGGGCGTGCCGAGGCCGACGGGCTCAATGAACTCGTGCTGCGAGCCCGGCTGTCGTGGCGTGCGGTATCGATCCTGCGGATGTACGCGAAGTACCTGCAGCAGGCCGACTTCCCGTACAGCCAGGCGAATATCACCAGGGTGCTGCTCGCCTATCCAGATATCGCGCGGTTGTTCGTCGATCTGTTCACGGCGCGGTTCGATCCGGATACCGAATCGGCCGAGCACGCGTGCGATTCGGAGACCCTGGTCCGCGGCCGCATCGATGAGGTCGTCAGCTTGGACGCCGACCGGATCCTGCGGGCGATCCTGTCGCTGGTCAAAGCGACGCTGCGGACGAACTACTACGTGACCGACGCCCAGGGCAATTCGCGCGCGTACATCTCGGTGAAGGTGGAACCGCGCGAGATCGCCGAATTGCCCAAGCCGAGGCCGCAATTCGAGATCTTCGTATATTCGCCGCGAGTCGAAGGTGTGCATCTGCGCTTCGGTCCGGTGGCGCGTGGCGGATTGCGCTGGTCGGACCGGCTCGAGGACTTCCGCACCGAGATCCTGGGCCTGGTGAAGGCGCAGGCGGTGAAGAACGCGGTCATCGTGCCGGTTGGCGCCAAGGGCGGATTCGTAGTCAAGCAGCCGCCCCCGGCCACCGGTGATCCGACCGCGGACCGGCAGGCACTCGGCGCGGAGGGCGTCGAATGCTATCGCACGTTCATCTCCGGTCTGCTCGATGTCACCGATAATGTCGACCGCGCGACCGGTGCGGTACTGCCGCCCGAGCGGGTAATCCGCCGTGACGGCGACGACACCTACCTGGTGGTCGCCGCCGACAAGGGCACCGCGACCTTCTCCGATATCGCCAACGATGTGGCCCAGCGCTACGGGTTCTGGCTCGGTGACGCCTTCGCCTCCGGTGGTTCGGCGGGTTACGACCACAAGGCGATGGGCATTACCGCCAGGGGCGCCTGGGAGAGCGTGAAACGCCACTTCCAAGAGATGGATATCGATACGCAGACCACCGATTTCACCGTGGTCGGGGTCGGCGATATGAGTGGCGATGTATTCGGCAACGGCATGCTGCTGTCCGAGCACATCCGCCTGGTGGCTGCCTTCGACCACCGGCACATCTTCCTGGACCCGGAGCCCGATGCGGCGCCGTCGTTCCGGGAGCGGCAGCGGATGTTCGCGCTGCCGCGCTCGTCCTGGGCCGATTACGACACCTCGCTGATCAGCACCGGCGGTGGCGTCTGGGATCGGACCGTGAAATCGGTGCCGATCAGCCCGCAGGCGCGAAAGGCATTGGGGTTGGCCGACGAGGTGGTCGCGCTGTCGCCGCCGGAACTGGTGCGGGCGATCCTGCTCGCGCCAGTGCAGCTGCTGTGGAACGGCGGCATCGGCACCTATATCAAGGCGAGCACCGAGACCAATGCAGAGGTCGGCGACAAGTCCAATGACGCGGTGCGCGTCAATGGAAATCAGTTGCGGGCCAAGGTGATCGGCGAGGGCGGCAATCTGGGTGCGACCGCGCTCGGCCGAATCGAGTTCTGCCGCAATGGCGGCAAGATGAACACCGACGCACTGGACAACTCGGCCGGTGTCGACTGCTCCGACCACGAGGTCAATATCAAGGTGTTGCTCGACGGTGTGGTCAGCGCGGGCGTACTGCCCGAGGCCGAACGCAATCCGCTGCTCGCCTCGATGACCGATGAGGTCGGTCAGATGGTGTTGCAGGACAACGTCTCTCAGAACTTCCTGATGGGCATCTCCCGGGCGGAGGCGCCCCGGATGCTGAATGTGCACCAGCGACTCATCGAAGACCTGGAGGCGCAACGCGGGGTGGATCGCGAGTTGGAGGCGCTGCCTTCGGAAGTGGAGATCAAGCACCGGCTCGAACAGGGCACAGGTCTGGCCTCACCGGAATTGGCCAATCTCATGGCACACGTGAAGCTTTCGCTCAAGGCCGATCTGCTCGAAACCGATCT
Source organism: Nocardia sp. NPDC049707 (assembly GCF_040674855.1). Classification (NCBI taxonomy): domain Bacteria; kingdom Bacillati; phylum Actinomycetota; class Actinomycetes; order Mycobacteriales; family Nocardiaceae; genus Nocardia; species Nocardia sp. NPDC049707. The sequence goes on from NZ_JBFANN010000008.1 coordinate 44,170, forward strand.
GCCGGATATCGCGTACTTCGCCACCCGGCTGCCGAACTACTTCCCGACACCGCTGCGCGACCGCTTCGGTACCGCCATCAAGCGGCACCGACTGCGTCGCGAGATCACCACAACCATGGTGGTGAACGAGATGGTCGACTACGGCGGCATCACCTACGCCCATCGGCTGAACGAGGAGATCGGTGCCAGCTCGACCGACGCTGTGCGCGCATTCGCGGCGGCCAGCGAGATCTTCGATCTGCACGATATGTGGACGCGGATCCGGGCCACCGACGCCCCGGTATCGGTGCGTGACGAACTCGAGCTGGAGACCAAGCGGACGCTGGACCGCGCCTCGCGCTGGTTGCTGAGCAACCGCCCGCAGCCGATCGCGGTCGGTGCGGAGATCAACCGGTACAGCCGGGGCGTGCGGGAACTGGCACCGAAGGTGCCAGGCTGGCTGCGCGGGCATCATGTCTCGACGCTCACCGACCAGTCCGCCGAGGTGATCGCGCGCGGCGCGCCGACCGACCTCGCCACCGAGGTCTTCGGGTTGCTGAATATGTTCCCGCTGCTCGATGTGTTGGATATCGCAGATATCACCGATCGCAGCGGCGACGAGGTCGGCTCGCTGTACTACGCGCTCAATGATCACCTCAAGATCGATTGGCTGTTGCAAGCGGTCAGTCACCTGGAACGCGGTGATCGCTGGCATGCGCTGGCCCGGCTCGCACTGCGCGACGATATGTACGGATCGCTGCGCTCGCTGACCCTCGATGTGCTCTCCGGCGGTGACCCGGAGGAGACAGCGGACGAGAAGATTGCATACTGGGAGTCGAAAAACCAGTCCCGGCTCGGGCGCGCTCGGGCCGCGCTGTCGGAGTTGTTCGAGTCCGGAACCCACGATCTCGCCACGCTGTCGGTTGCGGCGCGGCAAGTGCGAAGCATGGTGAGCGGGGTGGGCGCTCAATCGGAGGTACCGCGTTGACCAGTTCGCTCAACGGCAATGGAAGGGCGCTCGGCGGCAGCCTGCTGCTGCCCAAGCGCTTCCACGCCAAAGTAGACGTCAGGTGGTCGGACATGGACGTGTTCCAGCACGTCAACCATGCCCGCATGGTGACGCTGCTGGAGGAGGCGCGGATTCCGTGGCTGTTCGAGGACGGACGCCCGACCGCACCGTTGCGCGAGGGTTGTGTGCTGGCGGACCTTCGGGTCCGCTACCGCGGCCAGCTGCGGCACGAGGACAGCCCGCTCGATATCGCCATGTGGATCGAGCAGCTGCGTGCGGTCGATTTCACCATCGGCTACGAGGTCCGGGCCAATGGCGCGGCCCCCGACTCGCCGCCAGCGGTGATCGCCTCCACTCAGATCGCGGCCTTCGATATGCGCTCGCAGCGCCTGCGTCGGCTCACCGATAACGAACGGGATTACCTCGCCCAGTGGAAAGACTGAGCCCGGGGCGTTCGGGCGGCGGATTTTGGATGCTGGACAGCAGTGGCCGGCTTCGGCCGTCGAGCAGCGGTCGTCGGCATCGGCTTGCGTCGTGCCGACGGAATCCGGTTGGGTAGTGGTGGTGGCGGACTGCGGTTGTCATGCGGTGGCGACCGCGATGTGGTGATGTGGGAGCACTGATGTCGGGACAGCGCGTCCTAGAAATTTCCGATCCGGCCGAGCGGGAGAATCTGGCGACCTTTCTGAACCGGGCCATTCGGCTGGATCCCGCGGCGGTGGTGCGTCTGCGCCGTCGCGGGGAACGGTACGTGTCCGCATGGGTGGCAACGGGTTTCGAGGCGCTCGCAATGCGTACCGTGGTCGCCGAGCTCGGCACCGACGATGTCACCGTCGGTGCCGATCTGGTGCTGGCCGGTTTGCCGTCCGCCAGTCCGATCGATCTCGGCTATTCGATGGATTCGGCTTGGCGCGGTGCGCTCCCGCCGGATGTCGGCTTCGAACATGTCGACGATGTGCCCGCGCGCACCCTCGTCGATCTCGCCGAACAGGGTGCGGCACTGGCGAAGGAACACGGCAGCAGCCATGGCCCGCCCGCCTCCCTGCTGGACCAGACGGTGCTCACCGTCTCCGGGCCGCTCGCCCATGTGCAGGTCCCGATGCGTGTCGTATTCGCACTCACCGCAATGGATTTCATCCCGCATTCCGGTGATAAGGCCGATCCGCGCCGCATCCCGTCCACCGAGATCGTTCGCGTCCGTGCCACCAAGACCTGGCTGCGTCTCGATGCCCGCTATGGCTCCGTTGCCCGCCGTCAGGGTGGCGGTATACCCCTCACGCCCAGGTAGCTGCCACCCCGGCACCCTTCCGGGGCTTCGCCTCCGTTGTGAGTGCGTGCAAGGGGTGCGGCTGATCGGATCCCAGTGTCGACCGTGGCTTGGGAGTCAGGACACGCCGAGCAGACGCAGGACGGCGGTGGTGGCCGCGGCGGCCAGGATTACCGCCAGCATGGATTGGTTGCGCCAGGCCAGCAGCCCACCGACGAGAACGCCTGCGGGGAGGGCGAATCCGAGGTGGCCGGAGCCGGTGGGCAGGGTGGTGATGGCGACCATCGCGGCCAACAGTACGACCGCGCCGATCTCCAGCAGCCTTGTCACTCGCTCCGGGAGCCGGATGCGATTGCGCAGAGCAGGCCCCGACGAACGGAAGGCATAGGTACCGGCGGACAAGGCGCCCATGGCCGCCAGCAAGATCGGTGTGCTCATACCTGCCCCTCGCCTGGCTCTTCGCTGTCCCGCTTCGAGATCGCGCAGAAGAGTCCCGAAAGCGCAACCAGCACAGGCATTCCCGGGGGCAGGAACGGCGCACTGGCCACGGCCGCGAGCGCTCCGATCAAGGCCGCGCGCAGCGTGCCGCGTGCTCGTAGAGCGGGCATGACCAGTGATAGCAGCACCGCCGGGAACACCGCATCCAACCCGATCGCGCCGGTATCGGGCAGCACCGAGCCGATCAGCGCACCGATCGCCGCACCACCCGGCCACGCGATGAGCACACCCAACCCGCTCACCCAATACGCGGCCCGTCGCCGCGCCACATCGGGCTGGGCGAGGGCCAGCGCGACGGATTCGTCGTTCATCACATGGACGCCGATCCATCGTCGCCATCCGGTGCCGACCACATCGGGCACCGACAGCCCATATGGCAGATGCCTGGCATTGACCAGCAGTCCGGCCAGCACCGCCGCGATCGGGCTGCCACCGGCGGCCATGATCCCGATGAACAGGAACTCCGCGCCGCCCGCCAGCACGACGACCCCGAGCACAATCGGTACCCAGATCGGAAAACCGGAGGTGACGGTGCTAGCGCCATAGGAAACACCGATCAGCCCGATCGCGAGTAGTACCGTCGCGATCCCGGAGAGTGTGTTCCGATCAAGTGTTCGCCATATCGAACGCATGTAGCTTATAGTGAACATGGCGGGGCGATTCGTCAAAACGGTTCTCCGTTGGGCGGTCAACTGTAATCACCCACCCCGGCCGGCTCCGCCGGCCTGCCATCCCCCTAGTCGACGGGAGTGTGCATGGAGCAGGATCCGACGACGCCGCAGGCAGTGATCGCCGCCGCGCTGCGCCGCGAGCGCACGCGCGCCGGGCTGTCGCTCACCGAGGTCGCCAACCGTGCGGGCGTCGCGAAATCCACACTGTCCCAACTGGAATCGGGTACCGGCAATCCGAGCCTGGAGACCTTATGGGCACTGTGCGTCGCGCTGGACATGCCCTTCTCGCGGCTGCTCGACCCGCCGCGCCCCACAGTTCACGTCATTCGTGCCGGGGAGGGGCCGGTGGTCGCGGCCGCCAAGTCCGAGTACCGCGCGACGCTGCTGGCGGCGGGGCCGGCCAACTCGCGCCGTGATCTGTTCCGGATCACGGCCGAACCCGGTCATGCGCGCGAATCGGTGCCGCATATTCCCGGCGTTGTCGAGCACATACTCCTGGCCAGTGGACACGCGCTCGTCGGCCCGATCGACACACCGGTCGAACTAGCGCCCGGCGACTACATCGCCTACCCGGGCGACGAGCCGCACGTCTTCGAGGCACTCGAACCCGGCACCTGGGCAACGCTGGTCGTCGAGTACACATGATTCCCGACCGGTTCGTCCGAAGACCGGGGTCCGCGCATTATCTCGCCCAGGCCGATGCGCGAACCCCTCGGACCGCGCCCTGCCCACGAGCGTCAGGCTGCGCCTCGCCCGAGATACTGCGCGGGCCCCTCGGGCCGGGTCGACAAGCTCTAGGCCGCACCCTCGCCGAGATACTGCAACCACACCGGATCCAGCTCCGCGGTGGTCGACAACAGCCGCCAATGCGGACCTTTCGGCGAGATCAGCGGCGAACGCAACGTCCACCCCAGCTCGCTGAGCAGTTTGTCCGCCTTGCGGTGGTTACACGGGGCGCAACTCGCGACGCAGTTCTCCCAGGAATGCTCGCCGCCGCGACTGCGCGGGATGACGTGATCGATGGTCTCCGCCTTGCCGCCGCAATACCCGCAGCGGTAGCGGTCACGATGCATGAGGGCGGCCCGGGTCATCGGGACGCGCGCCCGATAGGGCACATGGACGTAGCTGCGCAGCCGGATGACCGACGGAATCGTGACGGCGGATTCGGCGGAATGCACCACCGAGCCCTGCGGGTCGTGGTGAACGGTATCGGCTTTATCGCAGATCAGGAGCACCACGGCGCGGCGTGCGGACAGCGCGGTGAGCGGCTCGTAGGTGGCATTGAGAAGCAGCACCCGGCGCTTCAACCAATTGGCGGTCTCGTTCTGGACCGGCGTGAGGTGCGAATTGTGGTGAGCGGGCTCATCGGTGCGATGGGCACCCGGATAGTAATCGGACAAGATGTGCAGCGGAGTGGCCCCCGACCCACGATTGTGGACGTCGGCGGGCTGGAGTTGTCGGTGCGTCCTGGCCTCACGTGATCGGCCGTGCCGCTGCTTCATAAGTGACCCCGGTTTCTTCATCATCAAGATCATGTGGTATCTCGGCAGAGACTGCCCCCCAGTTGACCATGGAACGCCCGCCATTGCACGGTGATTTCGCACAATGTCGGGTGAACTGTGGTTGAAGGGCCGCCCGTCCGTAACGCGGGCACAATGGACGGCGGCAGATTGGCCCGATCGAGAGGATCCGATGAGTTCCGGCGAGCAAACAGCCACGTCGTTCTACGAGGCGATCGGCGGAGCGGAAACGTTCCAACGGATCGTCGCGACGTTTTATCGCGAGGTGGCAGCCGATGAGGTGCTGCGCCCGCTGTACCCGGAGCAGGACCTCGGACCGGCCGAGCGGCGCCTGCGCATGTTCCTCGAGCAGTACTGGGGTGGTCCGCGCACCTACTCCGAAGAACGGGGACATCCGCGGCTACGGATGCGGCATATGCCGTTCGAAATCGGTTCGGTTGAGCGCGATGCCTGGCTGCGCTGTATGCGCATCGGCGTGGCGGAGATCGAACCGGCGGTACTGGACGATGAGCATCGCAAGGCGTTGCTCGACTATCTGGAGATGGCGGCAAATTCGCTGATGAATGTGGCTCGGTGAGGTATTTCCCGCTGGTTCCGGGTCAGCGACAGGGTTTCGACTCGAGGCTTGCAACGCTGAATATTTGCCAGATATCGATGAATATCGCTGAGCCTGGGCGAATTCACCGAAATCTTTGGCACTATTGCGGATGTGACTGATACACCTGCCGTGCCGGCGTCGGGGGATCGCACCGTCCAACCTTGGTGGCGGTCGGCCGTGTTCTACCAGGTCTATCCGAGATCCTTCGCGGACTCCGACGGTGACGGGATCGGCGACCTCGGTGGCGTTCGCGAGAAGCTCGGCTATCTCGAACTACTCGGGGTCGACGCGCTCTGGATCTGTCCGGTGATGCGTTCGCCGATGGCCGACGGCGGCTACGACGTCGCCGATCCGCGCGATATCGACGCGCTGTTCGGCGGCATGGCGGCAATGGACGCGCTGATCGCGGAGGCGCACGACCGCAATCTCAAGGTCACCATGGACCTGGTGCCGAACCACACCAGTGACCAGCATCCGTGGTTCACCGCGGCGCTGGCCGCCGCGCCCGGCAGCCACGAACGCGAGCGTTACATCTTCCGCGACGGCCGCGGACCCGACGGCGCCACGCCGCCGAACAACTGGCCGAGCATCTTCGGTGGACCCGCTTGGACTCGGATCACCGAGCCCGACGGCACGCCCGGCCAGTGGTACCTGCATATCTTCGCGCGGGAACAACCCGATCTGAACTGGCAGAATCCCGAGGTCGCCGCCGATTTCGAGCAGACGATGCGGTTCTGGCTCGACCGCGGCGTCGACGGCTTCCGCCTCGATGTCGCGCACGGCATGGCCAAACCGGACGGCCTGCCCGATATGGAACGCGTCGAGACCAAGATGCTCGTGCACGACGACAGCGATCCGCGCTTCAACAATCCTCATGTGCACGAGATCCACCGCCGCATCCGCAAGGTGCTCGACGAGTACCCGAACGCGGTGTCGATCGGTGAGGTATGGGTCGATGACAACACCCGCTTCGGCGAGTACGTCCGACCGGACGAACTGCACCTGGCTTTCAATTTCCGCCTCGCCGAGACGGAATTCGCCGCCGATACCGTGCGGGCCGCCATCGACAATTCGCTCGCGGCCGTCGCGCCGGTGGGCGCCTCGCCCACCTGGACCCTGTCCAACCATGACATCGAGCGCGAGGTCACCCGCTACGGTGGCGGCCCCGTCGGGGTGGCGCGGGCCCGCGCGATGATCATGGTGGAGTTGGCGCTGCCCGGTGCGGTCTTCATCTACAACGGCGCCGAACTCGGACTGCCGAATGTGGACGATCTGCCCGAGGCAGTACTGCAGGATCCGGTCTGGGAACGCTCCGGACATACCGAGCGCGGCCGCGACGGCTGTCGGGTGCCGATTCCGTGGGAGGGTGCGGCGCCGCCGTTCGGCTTCACCACGGCGGCGCGGTCCTGGCTTCCGATACCGCCGGAGTGGGCGTCGTCCTCGGTCGAGGCGCAGTTGGAGGAGTTGCGTTCCACGCTGTCGCTCTACCGCTTGGCAATCGAATTACGCAGTGTCCGACCGGAATTCGCGGGTCCGCGGATCGAGTGGTACGGCAGCCCGGCGGGTTGTCTCGCCTTCCGGCGCACCGGTGGACTGGTCTGCGTACTGAACGCCTCGCCCGCGCCGATCTCGCTGCCGCCCGGTGACGTACTGCTGGTCAGCGCACCGCCGGTGAACGGACAGTTGCCCGCGAATGCCGCCGCCTGGCTGGTGTGACCGGGCAACACGAGTTCGACCAGAGCGCGAACTACTACACACGATCGTCTACCGTTAGTTCGTGAGCATTCTCGAGACAGTGCTGATCTTCCTCGGCATTCCGCTGGTGATCTACGGCGCGATCGCCGGATTGTCGTTTCTCGGCAAGCCACTGCCCGGCGAGAAGCCGGTTCACTTCGACCTCGGTCAGAAGTGGACCCAGCCTGCCGTGCTGTGGAGTGCCACCGACGAGGTGACCGGATCGGGTCACCACACCGCTGAGTCGTCGCATGGACACCATGCGGCAATCGAATCCACCGAGGTGGAGCTGATCGGAGGCCGGGCAAGTGGCAAGTTCTAATTGGCCGGCGGTAGTCGAATCCGAACTGCCGCACGGTTCGGTGGTCACCAGCAGCGGCCGGGTCTCCGGCGTGCACGAGGCCGGTGCGGTGTTCAAGGAAGCTCCGTTCAGCGATGACGAGCGGCTCACCATGGACAATGTGCTCACCGAGGCGACCCGCGCGACCAAGGTGCGCTTCAACGTCTACATCGGCGATCTCGGCGCGGATCCGGCCGCCGGTGCGGACGCGGTCTTCCCCGCGACCCCCGAGGCGGCGCATTCGGTGCTCATCGCGGTTTCGCCCAATGACAAGGCCATCGAGGTGCGCTCCGGCCGCGAGGTCGCCGATCGCGTCAATGACCGCGTCTGCCAGCTCGGCGTCACCGCCGCACTGAGTTCGTTCCGGCAGGGCGAGCTCATCGACGGTCTGGTCTCCGCGGTTCGGGTGATGGCCGCGGCCATCGGTCGCTGACCGTTGCGCCTGCGGCGCGTTCACCTCGGTTGAGGTGAACGCGCCGTGTGTATTTCAGTCCTGGGCGTCGAAGGCGCGGGCGCGCAGCGAGCGTTCGATGCCCGCCTTGCCCTCGCTCACCAGGCGGCGCAGGGCCGGCGGATGGTCATCGGCAAGGAATTTGTCCGCCGCCGCGACGGCTTCCTCGCTGATCGCCCACGCCGGGTAGAGCCCGACGACCACGGTCTGCGCGACCTCGCTGGAGCGGCGCTCCCAGACGGCGGGAATCTCGGCGAAGTAGCGCTCCACGTAGGGCGTCAGCAGCTCACCCTGGCCGTTGGGCGCGAAGCCGCCGACGATCGAGCGGGCGGTGATATTCGGGATCGAATCGTCGGTCATCACCGTCGTCCAGGCCTGCTCCTTCACCTCGGCGATCGGACGGGCCGTCGCCGCGGCCGCGGCGTGCCGCTTACCCGCCGCGGTCGGATCGTTGGACAACTCCGTATCGATCATGGGAGTGGCGAGACCGTCGGCGTCGATCTCACCGGCGGCGGCGAGTGCGGTGACGAGCCGCCAGCGCAGATCGGTATCGACGATCAGCCCGGGGAGACCGACCTTCGCCGGATCGCCGTCGAGCAGTTCGCGCAGCACCTCGGTATGCCAGGCCGACAGCTTGGCACCGGTGAGTGCGTTGACGAAGGCGAGTTGGTGGTCCGAACCGGCCTCGGCCTCGCGGGCGAGTTCCAGCAGCCGGTTGGCGTATTCGGGCCAGCCGACGGTGGCGGTCCATTCCGGATCGGCGTAGCTGCCGATCGCGGTGTTGGCCTGCATCAGGAGTCGTTGCACCACACCGATTTCGGATTCGGCGCCGATACCGCGCTGGACCAGGGCGACGAAATCGCGGGCCCGGAATTCGGCCTGCCTGGTCATCTCCCATGCGGCCGACCAGGCCAGTGTGCGGGGCAGCGGTTCGGCGATATCGGCGATGCGGTTCACCAGCACATCGAGCGAATCGGCGTCGAGGCGCACCGAGCAGTAGGTGAGGTCGTCATCGTTGACCAGCACGAATGTGCCGCGCGGGACGCCGACCAGTTCGGGGACAGCGGTGCGGTCGGCGGCATCGAGATCGAGCTCTACGCGCTTGGTGCGCACCAGCTTTCCATCCTGGTCGTCGTAGACGCCGACGGCGAGGCGATGGACACGACGTTCGCCGGCACCCGGTGCGGCACCCTCCTGCACCACCGCGAACGAGGTGAATTTGCCCTCGGCGTCGACCTCGAAATCCGGCCGCACGATATTCAAACCGGTGGTCTTGAGCCATTGCGCGCCCCAGCCGGACAGATCACGGCCCGAGGACTGTTCCAGCGCCGACAGCAGATCGTCGAAAGTGGCATTGCCGTAGGCGTGTTCGGTGAAGTATGCGCGCAGACCTGCGAGGAACGGCTCCAGACCGACATACGCGACGAGCTGCTTGAGCACGGAAGCGCCCTTGGCATAGGTGATTCCGTCGAAGTTGACCTCCACCGCATGCAGGTCCGGGATGTCCGCGGCGATGGGATGGGTGGACGGCAGCTGGTCCTGCCGGTAGGCCCAGGACTTCTCCACATTCGCGAACGTGGTCCAGGCACTTGCGTATTCGGTCGCCTCGGACTGGCACAGCACCGAGGCGAAGGTCGCGAACGACTCGTTCAACCACAGGTCGTCCCACCACTTCATGGTGACCAGATCGCCGAACCACATATGGGCCATCTCGTGCAGTAGGGTCTCGGCGCGCCGCTCGTAGGACGCCCGGGTCACCTTGGACCGAAAGACGTAGTCCTCCAGGAACGTAACGGCACCCGCGTTCTCCATCGCGCCCGCATTGAACTCCGGGACGAACAGCTGGTCGTACTTGCCGAAGGCGTACGGAACACCGAAGTTCTTGTGGTAGAAGCCGAACCCCTGCTTGGTCTCGGTGAAGAGGCGCTCGGCGTCCATATGTTCGGCGAGTGAGGCACGGCAGTAGATGCCGAGCGGGATGGTGCCGTGATGGTCGGTGTAGGCGTCGGTCCATTCCGCGTACGGGCCCGCGATGAGCGCGACCAGATAGGTGCTCATCCTCGGGGTGGTGCGGAACAGGTGTTTGCCGGGGTCGGCGAGGAGCGTATCGACCACGGCGGCGTTGGAAATGACCTTCCAGTTCGGCGCGGCGGTGACGCTGATATCGAAGGTGGCCTTGAGATCCGGCTGATCGAAGCAGGCGAACATGCGCTTGGCATCGGCGGTTTCGAACTGCGAGTACAGGTAGACCTCGTCATCGGTGGGGTCGACGAAGCGGTGCAGGCCCTCACCGGTGTTGGAGTATTCGCAATCGGCCTCGACGACGAGTTCGTTGCGCTCGGCCAAACCGGTGAGGGTGATGCCCTTGGCTTCGTCATAGTCGCCGATGTCGATCGGCGTGCCGTTGAGCACGGCGGAGCGGACCCCGCGGGCGACGATATCGATGAACGTGCTCGCGCCCGCGGTCGCGGTGAAAGTGACCGTGCTGCGAGAGAAGAAGGTCTGCTCGCCCGGCTGCCCTGCCCCGTCGGTCAGGTCGAGTTCGATGCGATAGTTCTCGACCTGCACTGTCGAGGCGCGTTCGATTGCCTGGTCGCGAGTCAGATTCGGTGCGGACATTGGACTCCTTCGTGGTTCGAAGAACGTGCGCGGGCGGCCCCCGGCGGGCACAACACTCACCACAATGCCACCTCGGTAAGGTTGCCCGCGCGGGACTTTTTCCCATAAACCCTATCGACCAGGATCGGAGCTGCGACGTGAAGCATGTCCACGCCGGAAAGGTGCGCGACCTCTACGAGGACGGCGACACCCTGCTGCTCGTGGCGTCGGACCGGGTATCGGTCTACGACGTGGTGCTGCCGACGCCGATCCCGGAGAAGGGCGCACTGCTGACCCAGCTGTCGAATTGGTGGTTCGAATACTTCACCGAGGTGCCCAACCATGTGGTCTCCGCGACCGATGTGCCCGCGGAGTTCGCCGGTCGCGGCATCCGGGTCAAGCCGCTGAAGATGGTGCAGGTCGAATGCATCGCGCGCGGCTATCTGACGGGATCGGGGCTGAAGGAATATGAGCGCACCGGAACGGTCTCCGGCGTCGCACTACCGTCCGGTCTGCGCGATGGCGACAAACTGCCCGAGCCGATCTTCACCCCGACCAGTAAAGCCGCCGAGGGCCACGACGAGCCCATCACCTTCGCTGATGTGGTGAATCAGGAGGGCCGCGAGGTCGCCGAGCAGTTGCGCGACCTGACTCTGCACATCTACACCCGCGGTGCCGCGCACGCCGCCATGCGCGGCGTCATAGTCGCCGACACGAAGGTCGAATTCGGTTGGGACAGTGACATTCTCACCCTCGGCGACGAAGTACTGACCTCCGACTCCTCCCGCTTCTGGCCCGGCGCCGAATGGGAACCCGGCCGGCCTCAACGCTCCTTCGACAAGCAGTTCGTTCGCGACTGGTCGACCTCCACGGGCTGGAACAAGGAGTACCCGGGGCCGGAGATCCCCGCTGAGATCGTCGATGCCACGCGCCAGAAGTACATGGAGGCGTATGAGCTGATTACCGGGCAGACCTGGGGTGGTGTGCCGCGCTGACGTCGGGCGTACCGCGGTGAGCGGCGGGATGTTGGCTGGCATGCTCCGCTGATTGTCGGGGAAGTTGGGCGGCACATCGCGATGATCGTCGAGCTGAGGTGGTGTCCTGTGTTGCCCAGCAGCGTTGACATTGGTGCCGTGCTTGCGCTGACCGCCGGAGGATTTCGGCGCATGCATTGCCGACCTTCGGCGCGAGCGGCGCGGCGTACTGCGTGACCGGTGGGGTGCCGTTCCGGCGGTGTCCCGTGCCGAGTGGCAGCGCGACCCCGGGCCGCATACTCGCTGGCCACCGGGCAGCCCGCCTAGGACCGGACAACCTTTGTGTGGGGTGCCCGGTTCCCCAGTCTGCGGGGTGCTCACCGTCGGCCGGAGTGCCGGTGACCGGCAGAGTGTTCGGTGTATAGCGACGGTCAGGCGAGGTGTTCGGCGAGTCGGTCGAGATAGGGGCGTTGGCCGGTGCCGAGTTTGTCGCGGGCGGTAGGCAGGTCGAACCACGCGGCGCGGTCGATTTCCGGGAAGGTGGCGAGGCGGCCGGATTTGGGCGGCCATTCCATGTCGAAGGTGCCGGGGACAACTGTGGAGGGGTCCACATCGCCCTCGACGGCCCAGACGGTGAGGTTCTTGGTGGATTTGCCACTGCCATAGCGGACCTCGCCCAACGGCACCCGCTCGCCCTCGGGCACCGGCAGCCCGAGTTCCTCGACGAATTCCCGCGCCGCGGCCGCCTCCGCGTCTTCGTGCTCCGGCTCGTACTCACCCTTCGGAATCGACCAGGCCCCAGCATCCTTGCGCACCCAAAACGGTCCACCCATATGCCCGATCAGCACCTCGACCGCACCGGAACTCCGGCGGAACAACAGAATCCCAGCACTGAATTTGCCTGCCACACCAAGCAGTCTGCCGCCTGCCGCATCGCGCGCGCATGAGACACGCGGATCCAGCGAGGGGTGGATCTGTGTCAATGCACGCCGCTGACCAGCCACGATATCTGCGGACCGGATATCCACCACGAATACCCAAGGCGCACAGCCATTCCGGGGTGCGTACCGGCTCGCTCACTGCGTCGCAGCACCGATCTCTGACTCGGATCGGCACATCCCCGCGCCAATCGGGAATGGCTCTGCATTACAGCTTGGCTTCCCATGGGGGCCTCCGCTGGTTCAGGGGGTGGTGGCGGAGGTGGGCGGCGCGCAAGGTTAGGTAGTTGCGTTCGGGGGTGCTGGTGGTGTGGTTGGCGGCGCGGGTGTAGTAGGCGATGGCTGTGCGGAAATCGCCTGCCATTTCGTGTAAATGGCCGCGCACGGCGTCGAGGCGGTGGTTGCCGGCTAGTTGGTCTTCGAGGGTGTCGGCGAGTTCTAGTCCGGCGGCGGGGCCGTGGACCATGGCGGTGGCGACGGCGCGGTTCAGGGTGACCATAGGGTTCTTCGAGATGCGCTCGATTATGTTGTACAGGGCCAGGATTCGGTGCCAGTCGGTGTCTTCGGCGCGCAGCGCCTTCGCGTGTAGTACGGCGATTGCGGCCTGGATTTGGTAGGGGCCGGCGAGGCCGGAGGCGAGGGTGCTGGTCGTCAATGTGATGCCCTCGGTGATCAGGTCGCGGTCCCATAGTGCGCGGTTCTGTTCGGCGAGGGGGATCAGTTCACCGTGGATTCCGGTGCGGGCGGTTCGCCGGGAGTCGGTAAGCAGCATGAGTGCCAGCAGGCCGGTGACCTCGGTGTCGTCGGGGAGTAGCCGGTGGATCGACCTGATCAGGCGGATTGCTTCGTTGGAGAGGTCGGGTCGCTGTAGGTCTGGACCTGTGGTGGTGGTGTGGCCCTCGTTGAAGATCAGGTACAGCACATGTAGCACGGCACCGAGTCGCTCGTGCCATTCCGCGTCACCGGGTCGGGCGAATGGGCGGTCCAGGGTGGCCAGCTTCTTCTTCGCGCGCGTAATTCGTTGCGCCATGGTCGTTTCCGGCAGCAGGAAGGCATTGGCGATCTCCGCGGTGCCGAGCCCGCCGACGGCGCGCAAGGTCAGGGCGATGGCGCTCGCGGATGAGAGTGCCGGATGGCAGCAGAGGAAGAACATGGCGAGAGTGTCGTCGCGGTCGAAGGTCTCCGCGTCGGGTATGTGGCGTTCGAAAACCGTTGTTTCCCTGCGTCGCCGAGCCACATCAGCGCGCACCGCATCGGCCATCCGTCGCTGTGCGACCTGGATCAGCCAGCCACGTGGATTATCCGGCAAGCCATCGGCGGGCCACTGGGTGGCCGCTGCCAGCATCGCCTCCTGGAGCGCATCCTCGGCGGTGTCGAAATCGCCGAATCGGCGGACCAACGTGCCGAGGACCTGTGGTGCGAGTTCGCGCAACAGGTCCTCGATCGGCACTGCTCGGTTCATCGCCGACTATTGCTCGGTCGCCGGGGTACCCATCAGCGCGCGTACCTCGATGTACTCACCGATCGGTGCCCCACCGGGTCCGGGGCCCGCCGAGGCCTGTGCGGCGATCTCCAGCGCTCGCTCCGGACTTTCCACATCGACAATCCAATATCCGGCCAGGAACTCCTTGGTTTCCGGGAACGGCCCATCGGTGATCACGGGTGCGGAGCGCCCGTCGGAATTGACCAGCCGTGCCTCGTCCGGCCCCGCCAGGCCCTGCGCGTCCACCAGCTCACCGGATTTGGCCAACTCCGCGCCGAGGGCCTGCTGGAAGTCAATATGCGCCTTGATCTCCTCCGGCGTCCACTCGGTGATCGGGACTTCGCAATTGGCGGCGGGTCCGTAGGTCTTGAGCAGCATGTATTTCATATCGGGTCTCCTAGCGGGCGGTGCGCACTTGCGGCGCGCTCGCGATCAGGTCGGAACTGGCAACGTCGATTCGACCCATACTCGATCCTGACTGCATCACAGTGGCGCGGCGGTGTCGGCGAGCCGATCCGGATCGACCTGCTGGCCGATCAGCTCCTTGATCCGGTCGGTGACATCCCAGATGTTCACATTCATTCCCGCCAAGACCCGGTTGTCGGCATCGAGCCAGAACGCGACGAACTCGCGTTTCGCCACATCGCCGCGCACGACTACCTGGGCATACTCACCGGGTGCGGCGAATCCGGTGTACTCCATACCCAGGTCGTATTGGTCGGTGAAGAAGTACGGCAGGCGGTCGTAGGAGGCCGATTTGCCGAGCATGGTCTGCGCCGCGACGGCGGGCTGGTTGAGCGCATTCGCCCAGTGCTCCACCCGAATTCGACGCCCGAGCCGCGGATGCTGTTCGCTGGCGATATCGCCGACCGCAACGATATTCGGGTCGCTGGTGCTCAGGCTCGCGTCGACGAGTACGCCACCGTCGATCGCCAACCCGGCGTCGGCGGCCAGTTCGATATTCGGCCGGGCGCCGATCGCGACGAGGACCGCATCGCCCTCGATAACGGTGCCGTCGGCGAGCCGGACACCGGTCGCCAGATCCGTCTCCACTCGATGGGTGGTGATCGCCTCGACCCGCGCGCCGAATCGCAGGTCGACGCCGTGGTCGCGGTGCAGATCCGCGAAGACCCGACCCATCTCGGGTCCGAGCGCCGCCAACAGCGGCAGTTCGGCTGATTCGACAATGGTGACCTCGACCCGGGCGGCACGCGCGGCCGAGGCGACCTCCAGCCCGATCCAGCCCGCCCCGATGATGACCAGCCGCCGGGCCGAGCCGAACAGCTCGATCAGGCTGTCGGAATCGCCGATGGTGCGCAACGTGTACACCCGGCGTGCGTCCATGCCCGGAATCGGCAGACGGCGCGGTGTCGAGCCGGTGGCGAGTGCGAGCTTGTCGTAGCCGAGCGTCGAACCATCCGGCAGCGTCACGGTTTTCGCGCTCGGATCGATCGCGCCGACCTCGGTGCCGAGCCGGACATCGATGTGATGATCGCGGTACCACTGGCCCGGATCGACGGTGAATTCCTCGAGCGATTTCTTCCCGGTCAGATGTTCCTTGGACAGCGGTGGTCGCTCATAGGGCAGGTAGTCCTCGGCGCTGATCAGCGTCACGGTTCCGGCGAAATCGTTGTCGCGCAGTGCTTCCGCCAGTTTGGCCGCGGCCAGCCCGCCGCCGACGATGACGAAATGCTGATCAGAGGTCATGACGGACTCCTTTTCGGAGGGAACCGGACGCCTGCGTGTCAACCCTACTGGGACCCGGGTCCGCCTTTCGGAGAATCGGTGTCCGGTCCGGGAACGAATCGTGCGCCCGCGTGGTTGGCCACGAATAGTGGCGCGGTGAATCCGCGCGATACGAGCGTGCGATGGAAGGAACAGGTCTGTGAGCGAGACGACCACCAAGAATGTTGCCGATTTCTGGTTCGACCCGCTGTGCCCTTGGTGTTGGATCACCTCCCGCTGGATCCTCGAGGTCGAGCAGGTCCGCGATATCGAGGCCCGTTTCCACGTGATGAGCCTGTCGGTGCTGAACGAGGGCAAGGAGGGGTTGCCCCCGCAGTACGAGGAACTGCTCGCCACCGGCTGGGGTCCGGTTCGGGTCGCCATCGCCGCCGCACAGGAGCACGGTGACAAGGTGCTCTCCCCGCTCTACACCGCGATGGGCACCCGCATCCACAACCGGCGCGAGGAGTACGTGCGCGACTCCCGTAAGGAGTCCCTCGCCGCGGTGATCGCGGATTCGCTCGCCGAGGTCGGCCTGCCCGCCGAACTCGCCGCGGCCGCCGAGAGCACCGAATTCGACGAGGCGCTGCGCAAGAGCCATCACGCGGGCATGGACAAGGTCGGTCCGGATGTCGGCACCCCGACCATCCATATCAACGGCACGGCCTTCTTCGGTCCGGTGCTGTCGCGGATACCGCGCGGCGAGGAGGCCGGGAAGCTGTGGGACGCGGCGGTCACGCTGGCCGACTACCCGCACTTCTTCGAACTGAAGCGGACCAGGACCGAGGACCCGGCCTTCGACTGACCGCGGAGCTACGGCACGGGTTTCGGCGGCAACGCCGGAACCTCGCCGTAGCTGCTCGGGTACCGACCGGCCGGCGGCACACCGGCCGGTCGGGTCGGCCGCAAGAACAGCCTGCCGTGCCTGCTGCGGTCGCGCAGTGCCCACATCCGCCAGGTCAACACCGGATGTGAGGACATGGCATTGGTGATCCAGACGAAAAAGCCCTTTTCGACCGCGGCCCGATCGGCCATTTCGTCGAAGCCGACCAGTTTGTTCAGGTATTTGCCCGCGGCGAGGGTGCCCATGGCGCTCGATGCGCCGACGTGTCGGTTGCAGTAGCCGTGATTGTCGGCGGTGTACTCCTGGGACCGGATCAGCGAGCTACCGATGATCGGCAGTGACGGCGCAACGAACATGCCGAGCTGACGCCAGTACGAGGTGTGCCCGGCCGCGATATGTCCGACTTCGTGACCGATGATGAAGGCGAGGGCATCGGGTTCGCGTGCGGCGCCGCCGATTTCGAACAGATCGCTGTACACCGCGACAAAGCGCCGGAACCCGTGACCGGAGGCGAAGGCATTGATCTGGCCGTTGCCGAGCACTACGTAGGCGTCCGGCACCTTGGCCAGCCCGAATCGGGCAGCCGCCTCGACCACCAGCTGATAGCCCTCCGGAAACTGGGTCGGCGACATTTTGACGCCGTTGACCCGCATGGTCGCGTAGTTCCTACCGCGCAGGAACCAGACCACGATCGGCGCGAAGACCAGGATGATCACGTAGATACTCGGCTGCTTCTGCCCCAGGACGAGATCGATGCACACCGCCAGCGCGATCAGCATCGCGAGCGTGGTGATCACACAGACGACGACCAGCAGTGGAATTTCCCACGGGTGCCGTGCGGGCATGCCGTACGGGGACAGTCCGCGCGGCTGCCGTTGCGGGGGCGTACCGGGCGGGACCGGAGCAACTTCGTATCCATAGGGCGTTGGCCCGTACTGGGGTATGGGGATTCCGGGATACGGCGCTGCGGGGTACTGGGGCGACGACGGGTACCCGGGTGGTTCATTCGGTGTGGCGGTCGCGTCCTGAGCCTGCGCCCATCCGCCCAGTGCGGGATAGGGATCGGCGGGTCCGCCCGCCTGTTGAGGCGGCTGGGAGTCGTGCGGCTGCATGCGAAGAACTCTATTCATTCACCGGGGACGAGGTTCGATGCCGTTGGCGTGATGCACACCGCGCTGGCACATCTGTCGATTCGCCGCGGCGGCTAACAGTGTTGATGGTGGCTGCGCGGCCCTCTCGCGGCACCGCGAAACACGCCTGACACAATCGCAGCCATGCGCGTATACCTGGGTGCCGACCATGCCGGTTTCGAACTGAAGAATCACGTCAAGGCCCATCTGGAGCAGGCGGGCCACGATGTCGTCGATTGCGGCGCCCTCGAATACGACGCACTCGACGACTACCCCGCCTTTTGCATCGAGGCGGCCCGCCGCACCGTCGCCGATCCGGGCAGCCTCGGGCTGGTCTTCGGCGGCAGCGGCAACGGTGAGCAGATCGCCGCGAACAAGGTGCCCGGCGCCCGCTGCGCCCTGGCCTGGAGCGTGGAGACCGCCCAACTGGCCCGCGAGCACAACAACGCCCAGTTGATCGGCATCGGTGGCCGCATGCACTCCACCGAAGAGGCGCTGGCGATCGTGGATGCGTTCCTCTCGACCACATGGTCCGAGGAGCCGCGCCACCAGCGCCGCATCGACATCCTGGCCGAGTACGAGAAGACCGGTGTGCCCCCGGCTGTTCCGGCGTACTGACACACCACTGGCGAAATCCGCTGTCTCGCAAGCCAAGGTGAGACAGCGGACCGGAGAGGACCTCGACCTGCGATGCCTGAGGGCCATACGCTGCATCGGCTCGCGCGGTTGCATCAACGACGCTTTGCCGGGGGAGTTGTGCGCGTCTCCAGTCCGCAGGGCAAGTTCGCCTCCGGTGCCGCGCGAGTCGATGGACAGGTGCTGACGCGCGCGGATGCGTGGGGCAAACACCTACTGCACCACTACGAGTCGGGTCTGGTCGTCCACGTGCACCTCGGGCTGTACGGGGTGTTCACCGAGGTGCCGCTGCCGATGGGGGAGCCGGTCGGACAGGTGCGGATGCGGGTCGTCGGCGACGCGTCGGCCGATGATCGCCTGTACGGCACCGATTTACGCGGCCCGACCGCGTGCGAGGTGTACACCCGCGCCGAGGTAACGGCGCTGACCGAGCGACTCGGCCCGGATCCGCTGCGGCGTGGCGCCGATCCCGAACGGGCTTGGCGGCGAATCCACCGCTCGCGCAGGCCGATCGGCGCCCTGCTGATGGATCAACAGGTGCTCGCCGGTGTCGGCAATGTGTATCGCGCGGAACTGTTGTTCCGGCACGGCATTTCGCCACAGCGACCGGGTACCGTGCTGACCGCCGACGAATGGCACGCGATGTGGACCGATCTGGTCGCGCTGATGCGGGTGGGCGTACGGGTCGGCAAGATGGTCGTCGTCCGGCCCGAACACGACCACGGCGAACCGTCCTACGCGGCCGACCGCCCACGCACCTACGTCTACCGCCGTCCCGGCGCGCCATGCCGCCTCTGCGGCACACCCGTCGCGCACAGCGTGCTGGAGGGCCGAAACCTCTTCTGGTGCCCCACCTGTCAGGCCAGCTGAACCTGCCGCGTGCGGCGATCGATGTCAGCGCTGGCCGGCCGGCTGGCCGGACCGACCCGCTGGTCGCCCACACCGATGCGGTGTGCGGTGACCGGAGGGCCGATGCCGGATCAGCCTGCGACGGCCTTGATTTCGGGTTTATCGGAGTCGGCGAGGGCGAAGCGGCGCCCGCCCGCGGTCTTCGCCGAATACATCGCGCGATCGGCGCGGCGCAGCAGATCGGTGAAATCGCAGGAGTCGCCCGGTGCACAGTAGGCGGTGCCGACGCTGGCCGAAACCGGCACCGGACCGGCCGTCGACCACACCGGATCCCGCAGCGCGGCCACGATGCGCTGCGCGATTTCGCCGAGGGTGTTGTGCAGCGGGTTGGTGGCGAGCACGAACTCGTCACCGCCGTAGCGGCAGATGATCGTATCCGGCGGGCAGATCCCGCGCAGCCTGCGGGCCAGTTCGACGAGCACCTCGTCGCCGACGGCGTGTCCGTAGTTGTCGTTGATCTGCTTGAACCGGTCCAGGTCGATCAGCAGCAGGCCGACGCCGCGGTTCGGGTCGGCCGTCATCAGCCGCACCTTGTCCTGTAGCAACGTCCGGTTGGCCAGATCGGTGAGCGCGTCATGGGTGGCCTCGTGCCGCAGCCGATGCTCCAGCGCGGCGATCTCCTGCACCCGCAACGACGCCTCGGCCGAAATGTGCTGCTTCTGCTGAGCTAGCGCCCGCTCCTGCAGTGCCTGGGCATAGCTATCGATGGCCTGACTGGCGACCAGCGGCCAGCGCGTGGCGACCAGCGACCCGGGCGTTCCCGCCGGGAAGCTCAGCAGCCAGCGGGTGGCCTGGGCCAGCATTCTGGTCCGTTCGAACGGCGCCTCGACCAGTCGCGCCCCCAACATCCGCGCCTCGGGCACCGGAAAGGGCTCGGACCTGGCCAGCAACAGCAGCCGGTCGACGATCTCGACCAGTACCGGCTGCAACTGTTGTGGTGACGCGTGCGATCCCGGTTCCGCGCAGACCGCACAGGCCCACGCGCCTGCCATCCGCGCCACCGGTGGCTCGATCTCCGCAGCCATCGCACTCACCCGCCACGGGTGATGTCGGTACCTGGGTGCCCTGTTCCCATGCAGGTGCCGGCGCCATCCCGATCGTTCCCACTGCTACGCGGTTGGGTCCACCTCGCTCGGTGCACGCTCACCGCCCCCTTTCCAGATACCCCCCGTCCGGCAAAAAGGATCCTAGCAAGCCACTCGGCACTGAAAAACGCTGTTTTATAACGAGTTATCGGTACCTCGCGAATGGCGATCGGGTATGACATCGCTGTCGCACCGCCGGCGTTACACATCAATTTTGTTGGCCGGGAAGTCGCGGACCGACACGCCGGCAGCACGCCGAAAGGGGCGGTTTCCGGCTCGAGCGGCGACCCGACGCAGTCGTTGATAGCAATTGGCTACCACTGGCGCCCGGAGGTGTGGTCGCGTCTCCATGGGAACGGCCCTGTTGAGCGATTCGACGGGGCTGATTGGCGTTCCCGACACCCGATTCGGTACAGTCGGTTCGCACACGACATCATGGCGATCCCATCAGATGTCGTATGCCTGCGGGTGTAGTTCAATGGTAGAACCTCAGCCTTCCAAGCTGATGGTGCGGGTTCGATTCCCGTCACCCGCTCCACGGAGGATTCATCCTCGTCGGCGCCATCTTCCGCCGCGAGGCCACGGGGTGTAGCGCAGCTTGGTAGCGCATCCGCTTTGGGAGCGGAGGGTCGCAGGTTCAAATCCTGTCACCCCGACAGTATTGGCGGGTCGGAGGCCATTTTCGAGCCTCGCCGACCGGCCGGGATTCGACTGCGCGACACGGTTTCGTGCGTCGGCTTGCGCAGGTTCAGCACTTCGGTGCAGTCGGTTGCCTGCTTCGGTGCGTCGATATAGTGGCGCTCGGCGGTGTGGGTGTACCTGTGTCCCAGTTGGTTTCACAGTCTCGGCGCCGTGCTTCTCGGCTGCCACGGTGTCCCACCTCGTCTCGGCAGCTGGAAGGCGTAGGGTCGGGCCGTCGGCACGGATCGGGTCCCGGCGATGGTAAGGGTCGGAGTAGTTGCTGGTAGTCGCACCAGCGGATAGCCAGCGCTTCGCCGGGCGGGTTCCGGTGCCGAGAAACTTCGGCGATATCGAGGACCATCGGCTTGCGCGGCGATCCGCTCTGGTAGGCGAGACGCGCAGGGCTACATCAGAGTCGACAGTCCTAGATTGTTGGCGCGGACGCTGGGTCCCTTGGCAACCGCTGGAACGGCAACGGTGTGTTTCGCCTCGATGGCAAAAATTTGAATGCCCCAGCACTTCGCGCTGTTCGAGCAGATCATCGGATCCACTTCCGGTAGCAGCGCCGCCGTACAGCACACCGCGGTGGCCTACGAATACGCTGCATGCGCGGTGCCGTAGGACTGCTCGAACGCCTGCACCCGGTCCGGGTTCTTGTGCAGCAAGAAGCCCAGATCGGTCGCGGGCCAGGCCGCGCCTTCCGGCGGTGTGCAGCTGATCGTCAACAGCATCTTGCCGAGCCGCGCACCGCACGCAAGGAAGTTTCGCGGCACTTATCAGAGACTGAGGTTCGGCCAGGTCCAGTTCGCTACCGCCGGAATGTCTTCGCCGTATTCGCGAGTCCACGCGCGGGCATGCCAGCGGGCATCGACCATCTCCTGCCGCAGCCCCGCCGCCTTCTCCCGCAAGGTCGCAACCCGGTCGATCACATCCATGACCAAGTGGTACCGGTCCATATCGTTGAGCATCACCATGTCGAAAGGTGTTGTCGTGGTGCCCTTTTCCATGTATCCACGCACGTGCAGCTCACTGTGATTGGTGCGCCGGTAGGTGAGCCGGTGGATCAGCCACGGGTAGCCGTGGAAAGCGAAGATCACCGGACGGTCCCGGGTGAACAGCGTGTCGAATTCGCGGTCGGACAGGCCATGGGGATGTTGGTCGGATGGCTGCAGTCGCATGAGGTCGACGACATTGACCACCCGCAGCCGCAATTGGGGCAGTCGCGCGCGCAGAATCGCCGCCGCCGCGAGTGTTTCCAATGTCGGCACATCCCCGGCGCAGGCGAGCACGACATCCGGTGTGGTGCCCGGATCGTCGTTCTGCCCGGCCCACTCCCAGATCCCGGCACCGCGTGCGCAGTGCACCGCGGCATCGGAAACCGAAAGCCAGTCCGCCTGCGGCTGTTTCCCGGCGACCACCACATTGACGTAATGCCGGGAACGCAGGCAGTGATCGTAGGTCGACAGCAGCGTATTCGCGTCCGGCGGCAGATACACCCGCACGATCGATGGTTTCTTGTTCAGCACCACATCGAGGAATCCGGGATCCTGATGGGTGAAGCCATTGTGGTCCTGTCGCCACACATGTGATGACAGGAGGTAATTCAGGCTCGCGATGGGGCGCCGCCACGGTACCGCCGCACTCGCGTCCAGCCATTTGGCGTGCTGGTTGAACATCGCATCGACAATGTGGATGAATGCCTCGTAGCAGGTGAATACGCCGTGCCTGCCGGTCAGCAGATAGCCCTCGAGCAGGCCCTGGCACATATGCTCGGACAGCACCTCGATCACTCGTCCGCTGCGGTCGAGATCCACATCGAATTCACCGATCTCGGCCTGCCAATCACGTCCGGTGACCTGCAGAATGTCCTGCAGCCGATTGCTGACCAATTCGTCGGGTGCGAAGGTCAGGAAGTTGTCCGGATTGCGCGCGGTGACATCGCGCAGCCAGGCGCCGAGCACCCGGGTCGCCTCGTGCTGGGTCGCACCCGGCGCGCGGACCTCGATGCCGTAGGAACGCCAATCGGGCAGCCGCAGATCCCGAACGAGCATGCCCCCGTTGGCGATTGGATTCGCGCTCAGCCGCCGATCACCAGCGGGCACCAGGTCGAGCAGCGTCGACACCGGCCGGCCCGATTCATCGAAGAGCTGTTCCGGCCGATAGGACCGCAACCACTGTTCGAGCACCGCCCGGTGCACGTCATCGGTACGCGCGGCCGCCAACGGCACCTGATGCGCTCGGAAGGTGCCCTCGACCGGATCGCCGTCGACCACCGGCGGGCAGGTCCACCCCTTCGGTGTGCGCAGCACGATCATCGGCCAGCTCGGGCGCGCCCCATCGGTCCCAGCGCGTGCGCGCCGCTGGATCTCCGCGATGCGATCCAGGGCGGTGTCCACGGCAATGGCCATCTCCTGGTGCACGGCCGCAGGTTCGCTACCCGCGACGACAATCGGCTCGTAGCCGTATCCGCTCAGGAGCGTGAGCAATTCGGATTCCGGAATGCGCGCCAGGATGGTCGGGTTGGCGATCTTGTACTGATTCAACGCGAGAATCGGCAGCACCGCACCGTCGCGCACCGGGTTGAGGAACTTATTGGCGTGCCAGCTGGTGGCCAGTGGCCCGGTCTCCGCCTCACCGTCGCCGACCACGCAGAACACCGTCAGATCCGGATTGTCCAGCGCCGCGCCGAACGCATGCAGCAGCGAATAGCCGAGCTCACCGCCCTCGTGGAAGGAACCCGGCGTCTCCGGCGCACAGTGACTCGGCACGCCGCCCGGGAAGGAGAACTGTGCGAACAGCGCGCCCATCCCGGTCTCGTCCTGTGGCACATGGCTGTACAGCTCGGAGTATGTCCCCTCCAGCCACGCGCAGGCATTCGGTCCCGGCCCGCCGTGTCCGGGCCCGGCCACGAAGACCGCGTTCAGATCGCGCTGGCGGATCGCCCGATTGGCGTGCACCCAAACCAGATTCAGGCCGGGCACGGTGCCGAAATGCCCGAGCAGCCGTGGCTTGATGTGTTCGGCCCGCAGCGGTTCGCGCAGCAGCGGATTGTTCATCAGATAGATCTGGCCGACCGCCAGATAGTTCGCGGCCCGCCACCACGCGTCGAGCCGTTCCAGTTCCGCGGGATCGAGCGGACCCGGCACCTGCGCGAGCCGATACGGCCGTGGCGCGACGGTCGCACCACCACTGCTTTCGACATTGTCGGCCGAGGTATCGCCCTCGGCGCCGGCCATCTGCGTCATGCGTCGACTCTCCTCACACTCGGGCATCGGAAGCAGCACCTCGAGGGGACCGCCTGTCACCGGGTCCTGCACGGTTGCCGGCGTCGATCGATAACGCCGGATGGAGAATTCACCGTCAGCCTACCCAGGCCGTGCCACGCCGAAATCGGTTCTCACGATCCCGCACCGGTGGCGGCTCCGTCTGGTGCCGGATGTCATGTGATCCGGTGCCGTGTGTCGCCGCATTGCCGACGGGGGCTCGGCCGAGGCGAGTCGCGGTGCATTATGGTCCGCCATATGCAAACACTGCGCAGGATCATCGGAATCGGCACCATTGCCGCGGCGACATTCGCGCTGGCCGCCTGTGGCTCGGACGACCACAAGGGCTCGGCCGCCACCACGTCCGCGGCCACGTCATCGGCCGCCGCCGCGGCATCGGCGCAGCCCACTTTCGGCCAGCTGCCCGCGCAGAACACCGGCGCCGAATGCACCGCCGACGACATCGTGGTGGTCGGCGGCTTCGGTGCGACGCCGAAGATCACCATCCCGGATACTTGCACCCCGCCGACCCAGCTGGTCGTCAAGGATCTGGTCCCCGGCAGCGGGCCAGGCGCGGTCGCGGGTCAGCCGCTCACCATGAACTACACGCTGATCACCTGGTCGGATAAGAAGAAGCTGGACAGTTCGTTCGACCGGGGCAAGCCCTTCCAGCTCACGCTCGGTGCCGGACAGGTCATTCCGGGTTGGGAGCAGGGATTGGTCGGTGTGCAGGCAGGTGCGCGGCGGCTGCTGATCATACCGCCGAACCTCGGTTACGGCGAGGGCGGCAATGGCATCAAGCCCAACGAAACGCTGGTCTTCGTCACCGACGCGGTCGCCGTCGGCAAGTAAACGCGGAGCCGGGTCGTCGGCGGTGGTGCTGCCTGCAGCCCGCCGCGACGAGTCAACTAACCTGGTCGAGATACGCACGTTGAGCCGTGCGGCGTTTTCGCTCGTGACTACCCCAGCAAGTCGACCAGAACCAACGAACAAGGAGCATGTCCGTGAAGAGCACCGTCGAGCAGCTGAGCCCGACCCGGGTCCGGATCAACGTCGAGGTGCCTTTCGAAGAGCTGAAGCCGGACTTCGACAAGGCCTACAAGGCGCTGGCCAACCAGGTCCGCATCCCCGGCTTCCGTCCGGGTAAGGCCCCGGCCAAGCTCATCGAGGCCCGCCTGGGTCGCGGCGCGATCCTCGAGCAGGTCGTCAACGATGCGTTGCCCGGCCGCTACAGCGAGGCCGTCACCACCTCCGAGGTCAAGGTCATCGGCCAGCCCGAGATCGAGATCACCAAGATCGAGGACGGCCAGGAACTGGCGTTCACGGCCGAGGTCGACGTGCGTCCGGAGATCACCCTGCCCGCCTACGATGCCATCGAGGTGACCGTCGACTCGTTCACCATCGGTGACGAGGACATCGAGGAGCAGCTGCAGTCGCTGCGCCAGCGCTTCGGCACCCTGACCGGTGCCGAGCGTCCGGTCCAGAACGGCGACTTCGTCTCCATCGACCTGTCGGCCACCGTCGACGGCGAGGACGTGCCCGAGGCGGCCACCACCGGTCTGTCCCACGAGGTCGGCTCCGGCCAGCTGATCGAGGGTCTGGACGAGGCGCTCATCGGCCTGGCGGTCGACGAGTCCAAGGAGTTCACCTCGACCCTGGTCGCCGGCGAGCACGCGGGCAAGGAGGCGGTCATCACCGTCACGGTCCGCTCGGTCAAGGAGCGCGAACTGCCCGCGGCCGATGACGACTTCGCCCAGCTGGCCAGCGAATTCGACACCCTCGACGAGCTGAAGGAAGACCTGCGCAACCGGGTCGAGCGGGTCAAGAAGGTCGAGCAGGCCGGTCAGATCCGCGACAAGGTGCTCGAGACCCTGCTGGAGCAGGTCGAGGTGCCGCTGCCCGAGGCGGTCGTGCAGGCAGAGATCGATGCCGTGCTGCACGATGCCGTGCACGGATTCGACCACGACGAGGCCAAGCTGGCCGAGGCGCTCGAGGCCGAGGGCTCCAGTCGCGAGGAATTCGACAAGGACACCAAGGAGTCCGCCGAGAAGTCGGTGAAGACCCAGCTGCTGCTGGACGCCATCGCCGAGGCGGACAACACCCAGGTCGGCCAGGAGGAGCTGACCGAGCGGATCCTGTTCCAGGCGCAGCGCTACGGCCTCTCGCCCGAGCAGTTCATCCAGCAGGTGCAGCAGGCGGGCCAGCTCGGCGCGGTCTTCGCGGATGTGCGTCGCGGTAAGGCGCTGGCCGGTGTGGTCGGCAAGGTGAAGGTCACCGACTCCGACGGCAACGCCGTGGACACCGCCGAAATGTTCGGTGCCCCTGAGGGTTCCGAGCCGGAGGGCGCCGAAGAGACCGCCGCGGCGAGCGCCGAATAATTCCATGGAAGAACAGCGTGATCGGATGCCGTGTGGTTGGGTGATTGCGCCGTGAGCGAGCGTAGCGAGTGAACCGAAAACACAGTGCGCGCTCGCGCACAGCGCAATCGAGCGTCAGCCAGATTGCGCTGTGAGCGAAGACGGGCGGTACCGGGAGTTCGGTGCCGCCCGGCTTCGTTAATGTTTGTGATAGCGAACCAGTGATGGCTGTGTAGCAATCAGAGCCGGTGAGAAGAGAAGGCAGGTATCCGTGACAATGAACAAGGCAGGGGTCGTCATGACATCCCCCACTGCTGGCCTCAACCTCAGTGATTCGGTATACGAGCGCCTGCTGCGTGCGCGCATCATCTTCCTCGGCACTCAGGTCGACGACGACATCGCCAACAAGATCTGCGCGCAGATCCTGCTGCTGTCGGCGGAGGATTCGACCAAGGACATCGCGCTCTACATCAACTCTCCGGGTGGTTCGGTCACCGCGGGCATGGCCATCTACGACACGATGCAGTTCGCCGAGTGCGATATCGCCACCTACGGCATGGGCTTGGCCGCATCCATGGGCCAGTTCCTGCTCACCGCCGGCACCAAGGGCAAGCGGTACGCCCTGCCGCATGCGCGCATCATGATGCACCAGCCGTCGGCGGGCATCGGTGGTTCGGCCGCCGATATCGCGATCATGGCCGAACAGTTCGCACACACAAAGCGGGAACTGAATGAGCTGCAGGCGCTGCACACCGGTAGGTCCGTCGAGCAGGTGACCGCCGACGCCGACCGCGACCGCTGGTTCACGGCGACGGCGGCCCAGGAATACGGCTTCATCGACCACGTGATCAGCCACGCGGCCCAGGCGAACGGCGCGAAGTAAGTCCGCGCCGCCGATCGCTCACCCACCCAGACTTTGGAGACGAAGATGGCTAATCTGTTCGACCCGCGCCCCGGCCTCGGCGGCACCGCCCCGGCGAGCCCGCAGTCGCGCTACATCCTGCCCTCGTTCATCGAGCACTCGAGCTTCGGTGTCAAGGAGTCCAACCCGTACAACAAGCTGTTCGAGGAGCGCATCATCTTCCTTGGCGTGCAGGTCGACGACGCCTCGGCGAACGACATCATGGCGCAGCTGCTGGTGCTGGAGTCGCTCGACCCCGATCGCGACATCACCATGTACATCAACTCGCCCGGTGGTTCGTTCACCTCGCTGATGGCGATCTACGACACCATGCAGTACGTGCGTGCCGATGTGGCCACCGTCTGCCTTGGGCAGGCCGCTTCCGCCGCCGCCGTGCTGCTCGCCGCCGGTACCCCCGGCAAGCGCGCCTGCCTGCCCAACGCCCGCGTGCTGATCCACCAGCCGTCGCTGGAGGGTGGCATCCAGGGGCAGGTTTCGGACCTGGAGATCCAGGCCGCGGAGATCGAGCGCATGCGTCGCCTGATGGAGACCACGCTGGCGCGCCACACCGGTAAGGATGCGGACACCGTCCGCAAGGACACCGACCGCGACAAGATCCTGACGGCCGAGGAGGCCAAGGAGTACGGGATCATCGATACGGTCTTCGATTACCGCAAGCTCAGCGCCCAGAAGTAGGACGGCCGCGCCGGACGCGGCGCTGATCGCTCGTAAGTTGCTCTATGTCAGGAAAATCCGGCCGGGGCATATGCCGCTCGGCATGTGGCCCGGCCGGACTGCTTCAGGGAATCCGATCGGCCGGAAGGGTGCCGGGCGGAAGGATTTCCGAGGCGGGCGGCCAGGCGTGTCGGATGGCCGCCGATCGGGGTTAACGTGTTTGAAGTGGTAAGAACTCGGACAACCCCTTGCGAGAAACATGCTCGAGTTGTCGACCTCCGTCGTGCACACCGGGTACGGTCAAGCTAGGGACCTCAGCTCCCGGTTGACGGCAGTGCTCGAACCGTCGGAATCGCTCGAGGTGTTGGTGATTACACCCGAGGGTGGCGGATTGCTGGCAACCTGGATAGACGGTTGCACGCGGACAAGGAAGTAGGGACCCACGAGATGGCGCGCATCGGAGACGGCGGCGATCTGCTGAAATGCTCGTTCTGCGGAAAGAGTCAGAAGCAGGTCAAGAAGCTCATTGCGGGACCAGGGGTGTACATCTGCGACGAGTGCATCGATCTATGCAACGAGATCATCGAGGAAGAGCTGGCCGAGTCCAGCGAGGTCAAACTCGATGAGCTGCCGAAACCTGCCGAGATCCGGGACTTCCTGGAGAACTATGTGATCGGGCAGGACACTGCCAAGCGCACCCTCGCGGTCGCCGTCTACAACCACTACAAGCGCATCCAGGCGGGCGACAAAGGGCGCGACAGCCGCGGTGAGACCGTCGAATTGGCCAAGTCCAATATCCTCATGCTCGGCCCCACCGGCTGCGGCAAGACCTACCTGGCGCAGACGCTGGCCAAAATGCTCAATGTCCCGTTCGCCATCGCCGATGCGACGGCGCTGACCGAGGCTGGATACGTCGGTGAGGATGTCGAGAACATCCTGCTGAAGCTGATCCAGGCCGCGGACTATGACGTCAAGCGTGCCGAGACCGGAATCATCTACATCGATGAGGTCGACAAGATCGCCCGCAAGAGCGAGAACCCGTCGATCACCCGCGATGTCTCCGGTGAGGGTGTGCAGCAGGCGCTGCTGAAGATCCTGGAGGGTACCCAGGCGAGTGTGCCGCCGCAGGGTGGGCGTAAGCATCCGCACCAGGAATTCATCCAGATCGACACCACCAACGTGCTTTTCATCGTCGCGGGTGCGTTCGCGGGGCTGGAGAAGATCATCTCCGATCGCACCGGTCACCGCGGCATCGGTTTCGGCGCCGAGGTGCGTTCCAAGGCCGATATCGATACCGATGACCACTTCGCCGAGGTGATGCCCGAGGATCTGATCAAATTCGGTCTGATCCCGGAATTCATCGGCCGTCTCCCGGTTGTCGCCTCGGTGACGAACCTGGACAAGGATTCGTTGGTCAAGATCCTCTCCGAGCCGAAGAACGCACTGGTGAAGCAGTATGTTCGGCTGTTCGAGATGGACGGCGTCGACCTCGAATTCACCGATGACGCGCTGGAGGCGATCGCTGATCAGGCGATCCTGCGCGGCACCGGTGCCCGTGGTCTGCGCGCCATCATGGAGGAGGTCCTGCAACTGGCGATGTTCGACATCCCCAGCCGCGACGACGTCGCCAAGGTGGTCGTGAACGCCGACACCGTCAACGACAATGTGCTGCCGACCATCGTGCCGCGCAAGGCGCAGCGCGCCGAGCGCCGGGAGAAGTCGGCGTAATCGTCAGGCGAACCGGGTCAGGCGAATGCAACCGCAACCTCCGTTGCTTCCGGCTGGCCCAGGCACGCTGCTGGATGCCGCTGCGATTCTCAACGGCACCATCGATATGCGCACGTACCAGCGCAAGTATCTAGTGGTTTATGCCGCGACCTCCGGGGGATTCACAACGCCCGCAGAACTGGCGCACCCCGATCACCAGGGGATTTTGGCGCTACTGACGACCTGTGTCGAGTGGCTGGATGAGCATTTCGGGTGGGAGTTGGTGAACGTCTTCACACGGGAGGTGAACGTCTTCACACGGCAGATCGGAGGTTGGCACTGCTGTTACGCGATGCTGCGGCGATCTCGCTCGGACTAGCCCGATGTGTATCGGGCCGCCGCTTTGGGTGTATGCCGTGGTCTTCGACATCATCCCGAGCCTCGCCGCAGTCGCGCGGGCCACACCGCTCGCGGCGGCTCGCACGAGCGCCGGATAGTCGAAAACGCGTGTGCGGCAGTCGAATTCGGCTACCGCGCCTGCGGTCTGTGTGCAGTCAGGGCGCTTCGTTGCGCATATCGTCCTGGCCCCAATAGGCGCGCATGGCGACGATCTTGCCCTCGTCGTCGAAGTCCATCGCATCGATGGGTGAGAGGATCAAGCGCTGATCGCCGAACTTCGTCACGAGGGTGAACATGAAGGCGGCGTGGTTGCCCGCGATACGAATCGAATCCGCGTGTAGCTTCGTTTCCCGATCGAGGTTCCCGAGCACCTCGTAGAACTCGCGAATGGCGTCATGGCCGCGCTTGGGATCGGTGCCCATCGGATCCTGCACCACCGCATCGGGTGCGTAGAGGTCGACGATCGCCTCGGTCGGGCCGGAACCGACCAATTTGACGTACTGCTCGATTACATCGCGGATCTTGGCTGCCATGGAAACCTCTCCCGAATTGAAACGTGTTCTAGTTCGGAGCGTAGCAGTGTCCGTTGATCGGGTGGCATGGAATCTCGTCGGGCAGGGCAGACGTGCTGGCGCAGATGGCCCCCGCGTCAGTACTCGTCGAACTGTATTGCGCACCGAACGGGTGATTTCGCAAGTACATGGGTAACTCGTCGGATACGCCCAGAACTACTCGGACGCACGACCGCCGACCCGCGACGACATTCTTCGAAGTGCACACGACGACCGGCAAAAGTTCCGGGGAGGCGGGGGAGACTGTTCCTATCGATGCCCGTCGGTTATCTTGTTGGCGCGCTGGTGGTGTGGGATACGGTGACGGTCGGATTCCGCATCGCTGAGGTTGCCGATCGCGCCCGGACTCGGAATCGCCATTGACTCCTGGTTCGCCGTTGAACCTGCCGTCCCGCACTTGTGCGTCTTCTTAGGGTGTCGTCATCCCCCGGCCATCTGTTATCGCCGCTACAGCCTCTTTTACTGCGTGGCAGGTTCATGATGGATTCCTTTTGTCCTTTTCGCTGGTCTGCTTGGGGTCTGTAGTCCGGTGGATTGGGTGGCGTTCAGAAAACTTGTCGCTATTTCCCGCTGGTCGAACCCGGTGTGTCGAGCTAGTGTGGTGGTCGTCGTGCTGTTTACTCGGTCCGGTCAACCAGATGTTCGATGTTCGAGTGACGAGTGAAAGCGGAGGAGACATGGCACTGCCTACCATGACCGCGGAACAGCGCACTGAGGCGTTGGCCAAGGCGGCTGCGGTCCGCAAGGCGCGCTCCGAACTGATCGGCAAGGTGAAGGCCGGCCAGGTATCGGTCGCCGACCTGTTGAAGAAGGCGGACAGCGACGACCTGGTCAAGAAGACCAAGGTCGCTGCCGTGATCAAGGCGCTGCCCGGTGTCGGACCGGTCAAGGCCGCCAAGCTGATGGATCAGGCGGAAATTCCCGAGGACCGCCGCATCGGTGGACTCGGCGCGCGCCAGCGGGCGGCGTTGCTCGAAGCGCTGAAGGACTGACACGTCGTCCGTAGCGATTGCTTGCAGGTCGCTCGAAAGGGTCAGTAGCGATTGCTTGCAGGTCGCTCGAAAGGGTCAGCCGGACGATGATCGGGGAACGAACGCTCACGTCGGTGGCGTGGCTGTGCGTCGAGAACGGCCGCTTGCTCGCGGTCCGGACCGAGGGACGCGACGCCTTCTATCTGCCCGGCGGCAAGCCCGAACCCGGAGAAACCCTGCCGGGAGCGCTCGTTCGGGAGGTTCGCGAGGAAGTCGGCGTCGAATTGGAGGCGCACCGGATCACGCCCGTGGTGACCATCACGGCCCCCGCCCACGGGCGTCCCGGAATGTTGGTCGAGATGCACTGCTTCCACGCACCTGGTCACGGCACGCCGGCTCCGGCGGCGGAGATCGCCGAAATGGCGTGGCTCGGGCCGAACGATGGACACCTGTGTGCGCCGGCCGTGGTCCAGGCCCTCGACCATTTGACCGAGGTCGGCGGTTGGCACGTGTCCTGAGCGCGCCCACTTCGCACGGAAAACGCCCCACAGCATGCTGTGGGGCGTTGCTGTTTCGGGCGGGCGTCTACCTGGTCGTACGGCGGCGGGGAAGGCGGAAGGTGATGGGGTCGGGATCGCGCAACTGCGGTCCACGCGGGGTGACCAGGATCAGGGCCAGGCCGAGGGCGACGATCAGCGTCGCACCGATGACGCTGAGGGTGAAGCTGGCACCGCCCATGTCGGTGGGTTTGTGGAAGGCGTGATAGATCAGGTGCGGAAGGCCGAAGACCAGCCAGCCGAGGCCCGCGACCTGGGCAAGTGCGCTGCCGCCGAGCAATAGCGCGGCCAGTGTCACTGCGGTCAGCGCCAGGAAGAACGAGCCGACATCGGAGGCCAGATGGTGGTTGTACGGGCCGTCTGCGGAGATCCACTGCATGCCGAAACCCGGAAAACTGCTGTACCAGGAGTGCGGCGCGAAGACCGCCCACAATCCGACGACCGCGCCCTGAAATGCCAATACCCCCAGTACGATTCGCACCGCCAGCCAGCGATTGCGCTGCTGTTCGAACCGCATCCGCACGCGTAGCCCGCCGGATTTGCCATCTACCGTGATCCGCATCGGTCTCTCCGTTCGTCGCCGAACCAGGGATCTGGTGCTGCAACCGTAAGTCGGACCTCAGGTCACGATCAATAGGCGGCAACCTCGTCGGTAATGGTCAGCCGGTCGGGGCGGGAATAGATGTTCATGGTGTCGCCGCGCAGGAAGCCGGCCAGGGTGAGGCCGGCTTCGGCGGCCAGATCGATGGCCAATGAGCTGGGCGCCGAGACGGCGCCGAGCATCGGGATGCCCGCCATCACGGCCTTCTGGACGAGTTCGAAGGAGGCCCGGCCACTGACGATGAGCACGAGATCGTTTGCGGGGATCCGGTTTTCGAGAACGGCCCAGCCGAGCACCTTGTCGACGGCGTTGTGTCGGCCGATATCCTCGCGTACGGCGAGTGCGGTGCCGTCGGAGGTGAACAGTCCCGCCGCATGCAGACCGCCGGTGGCATCGAAAACCGTTTGGCGGGTGCGTAATCGGTCCGGCATGACGGCGAGGGTTTCGGTGTCGACGGTGATCGAGGTGGTCGGCAGCGGGAATCTGGTGCGGGTGCGGACCTCGTCGAGTGCGGTCTTACCGCAGAGACCGCATGCGCCGGTGGTGAGAAAGTTGCGACCGTGCACCGGGGTCGGGGTGCGCAGGCGGACATCGAGGACGTTGTAGGTGTTCTGGCCGTTCTCGTCGGTACCCGCACAGTAACGGGCGCTCACCACATCCTCGGCGGCTTGAATGATGCCCTCGCCCAGGAGAAATCCATGCACCAGCTCGATATCACTGCCCGGCGTGCGCATGGTGACGGTGAGCGATCGGCCGTCGATGCGTAGCTCCAATGGTTCTTCTACCGCAACGGAATCCGGACGCTCGATCACGCCGTTGGGGGAGATGCGGTGCGTCTTGCGGCGTGCGGTCACTCTACTCACGATTGCTGCCCCACATGGACGTGCGGCTCCACTCGGATGGTCACCGCCTTGGACACAGGTGTATTCGACCGTGCCGCAACGTGATCCAGCGGAACCAGGGGATTGGTCTCGGGATAGTAGGCGGCTGCATTGCCGCGCGGGGTCGAGTATTCGACGATGCGAAAGCCGGTTACTGTGCGTTCGGTGCCGTCGGTCCATTCGGAGATCAGATCCACCAGATCGCCGTCCACGAAACCGAATTCGGTGATGTCGTCGATATTCATCAGAATCACCTTGCGGCCGCCGTGCACCCCGCGGTAGCGATCGTCCAGGCCGTAGATGGTGGTGTTGTACTGGTCGTGGCTGCGCAGGGTCTGCAGGATCAACCGGCCTTCGGGGACCGGTACCCAGGTCAATTCGTTCACCGCGAAGTTGGCTTTGCCGGTGGCGGTGCGGAATTCGCGGGAGTCGCGCGGCGGATGCGGCAGGACGAAGCCGTTGCGGTCACGCACCCGCTTGTTGTAGTCGGCACAGCCGGGCACGACACGGGCGATCGCATTGCGGATCTTGTCGTAGTCCTGCTGGTACTGCGCCCACGGCACCGGGTGATCGGCGCCGAACAGCGTCCGCGCGAGTTCGCAGACAATGGCGACTTCGCTGCGCAGGTGTGCGCTGACCGGCTTCAGCCGACCAGTGGACAGGTGCACCATCGACATCGAATCCTCCACCGACACCTGCTGTTTGGTGCCGTTCTGCAGGTCGAGATCGGTGCGGCCGAGGGTGGGCAGGATGAGTGCGGTCGCGCCGTGCACGACGTGGCTGCGGTTGAGTTTGGTGGAGACTTGCACGGTCAGCGCGCAACTGCGCAGCGCGGCCTCGGTCACCTCGGTATCCGGGGTGGCGGAGACGAAATTGCCGCCCATGCCGAAGAACACCCGCGCCGCACCCGCACGCATGGCACGGATGGCAGCGACGGTGTCGTAACCGTGTTTGCGCGGGCTGGTGATGCCGAATTCGCGGTCGAGTGCGTCGAGGAAGGTCATGGGCATCTTTTCCCAGATGCCCATGGTGCGGTCACCCTGCACATTGGAGTGGCCGCGCACCGGGCAGACGCCCGCGCCGGGCTTGCCGATCATGCCGCGTAACAACAGCAGATTGGTCGCCTCCTCGATGGTGGC
Source organism: Nocardia sp. NPDC049707 (assembly GCF_040674855.1). Classification (NCBI taxonomy): domain Bacteria; kingdom Bacillati; phylum Actinomycetota; class Actinomycetes; order Mycobacteriales; family Nocardiaceae; genus Nocardia; species Nocardia sp. NPDC049707. Next base: position 79,263 of record NZ_JBFANN010000008.1, read on the forward strand.
GACGCCGTGCTTCTGCTGGGTCAGGCCCATCGCCCAGCAGATGATGACGTTCTTGGATTCGGCCAAAAGTGTTGCGGTGCGGTGCAAATTGTCGTCGGTGAGTCCTGTTGCCGCTCGCACCGTGGCGAGATCGACCGCGCGCATATTCTTTTCGTATTCGACGAAGCCCGCACAATGCGCATCGACGAACTCGCGGTCGACCACCGTCCCCGGCGCGCGGTCCTCGGCCTCGAACAGCAGTTTGCCCAAGCCCTGGAACAGCGCCATATCGCCGCTGAGCCGGATCTGCAGGAAGTCGTCGGCAATGGGGACACCGCTGGTGAAACCTTTGACCGTCTGCGGGTCGCGGAAGCCGAGTAGTCCGGTCTCCGGCAGCGGGTTGACCGCGATGACCTTGGCGCCCTGTGCCTTCGCGCCCGCCAGCGCGCTGAGCATGCGCGGATGATTGGTGCCCGGATTCTGGCCCGCGACAATGATCAGATCGGCCTTGCCGAAGTCGTCGATCGAGACCGAACCCTTGCCGATGCCGATGGAACTGGTCAGTGCGGCGCCGGAGGATTCGTGGCACATATTCGAACAGTCCGGCAGATTGTTCGTGCCGAAGCTGCGGACCAGCAATTGGTAGAGGAATGCGGTCTCGTTGGCGGTGCGGCCCGAGGTGTAGAACAGGGCCTCGTCGGGAGAGTTCAGCGCCCGCAGGTGCTCGACAATGAGCCGGTAGGCGTCATCCCACTCGATGGGCGCGTAATGGGTCGCGCCGGGGCGCAGCACCATTGGATGAGTGAGGCGGCCCTGCTGGCCGAGCCAGTACCCGGATTTGCTCGCCAGTTCCTCGATCGAGTGCTGAGCGAAGAATTCGGGGGTGACGGTGCGCAGCGTCGCCTCCTCGGCGACGGCCTTGGCGCCGTTCTCACAGAACTCGGCCGGGCGGCGGTGGCCCGTCGGCTCGGGCCAGGCGCAGCCGGGGCAGTCGAAGCCGTGCACCTGGTTGACCCGGGCCAGCGTGCGTGCGGTGCGCAGCACCCCCATCTCCTCGACCCCGCGTTTGAGGGCGACGGCCACGGCCGTCACGCCCGCGGCCTGCTCCTTGGGCTGGGTCACGGTCAATGCGGACTCGTCGATGTCCTGTGTCGGCCCATTGCGGTGCATGCTGGACATTGTCCTCTCCCCAGGAATTTTGTCGCGGACCCCCCTTTGTCCCGATCCCGGAGTTGTCGGCTCCTGTTCCTCCCGGAGCGGATCGGTGTTCGTGCCCTGGAGCGCGGTCTGCTTCTCCGCAATGCCGGGTTTCGTCGGTGACGCTCGGGTTTTCCACCACATGTTCGGCGGTCGGTGCGAGCTGGTCAGGGGCGTCGGCGTTTGCTGGTGGCTCGGGTTGGGTGCTTCGGGCGGTCGTCGGTGCGGTAGGTGAGGATCCGTTGGCCTATGCGCAGGCTCCAACCGGGGTGCAGTTCGGTGGGGGTGGTGCCGATGCGGGTCCATTCGTCGGCGCCGGGGGCGGCGATGAAAGTGCCTGCGGGGGTTGCGGCGTCGCGGACGTAGACCTTGCCGCGGTCGACCGAGACGTAGGCGTGCACCCGCGAGACGTGGCGGTCGCGCGGGACCGCGAGGGGGGTGGCGGTGGCCGCACGTACCGTCTCGTCCATCGCCGGGCTGCGGCCGACGACGTACGCTCGGTCGAGCGGATAGGCGGTACCATCCGCGAGAACCAGCGTGCCGACCGCCTGCCCCGCCCTCGAGTTCTCCGTGTTGCTCGCGCTGCCAATCGGTCGCAGTGGCCGCGGCCGCGCCCCCTGCAATGCCGGAATTTTGTGCAGCGCGATCGGTTCCGGCCGCACTGCTACCTCCGCCTGCGTGCCAGCGGCATCCTCCCGTTCCTGGGCGGACATGGCCTGGGTGCCGATTTCCTCCGGTGCACTTGCCTGTTCGGACCCACCGGACGGTGCCGAACCACTCGCCCGCGCCTCCGACGATGTGGCGCCCCGCCGGGCAGCGGCCGTCGATCCTGCGGGCCCGACCTTGTCGGTCGACTCGCCGAATCCCACGGCCCGCGCCGGCGATCCCGATGTGGACGGGCCAGAGTCGGTTGATCCTGCCTTTTCGATCGGTTCGGCGGAGTCGGCGATGGATTGCTGCGAGGATCGTCCGTAGTGCGTCGTTCCCGTGGGTCCGGCCTCTTCGGTGGCTCGGGCGTCGGCGGATCGCTGCTGGGGTCGGCCGGTCTGTATCGATCCGGTCGGTCCTGCCTGCACGGTCGGTCCGTCGTGTGCGGCGGATCGCTGCGGAGGCCCGGGAGGGTGCATCGAGCTGGCCGAGCTCCCCGTCTCGGTGGGCTCGCTGGAGTCGGTCGACGGTGCGGAAGGTTCTCGAACGGATCCCGTCGGGCGGGCGGATTCAGCTTCGCGTGAACCTGCGCCTTGGGTGGAGCCTTCGGCTGGGCCCGATCCGGCGGGTCGGGGCGTGCCGACGCGTTGGCCGGTCGGGATGGGCCCGGATTGTGCGGTCGCCTCGTTGCGGGCTTCCGATCCGGCCGCAGCGGTGGGTGGGGGTTCGGCTGCGGGGGTGGGGGTACCGGTGGTGCGGGCTCGGGTGGCTGTGGATTTTCCGATGCGGCGGGCAGCTATGCGGAGGACGAAACCGTTGCCGGGGACGATGCCGGCGCGCAGGTCGGTGCGTGGCAGTTCGTGGATCGGGAAGGCGGTATCCGCGCCAACCGCGATCCGCCGCACCGGTTCTCGCACGATTTCGTCCACCCAGGTGAACGCGCGGGCTCCGGAGAGTCGCCGGGTTCCTTCCGCGCCCTGGATCTCCGCGCTGACCTGTCCGCGCAGCAGGATGACGGTGCCGTCGGCCGTCGGTGCGATAACGCCGAACGGTGACGGTTCGGAATTGCCGCCGAAAACCACCGCGGCCAGCCGCTGCGCGATCGCCGCCCCGGGATGCCGAGTATCCGCCACGGCCTCGATCGCGCCGAGTATCCGGTCCGTGGAAGGGGTTTCGCCCGCGAGATACACGACAACCGCACCGAAGCGTGCGATCAGACCATCGCCCGGCGCGATCCCCACGGTCGACGGGTCATTCCGCACCCGCGCCTCCTTCCCGGACCACCACCGGCGTCCAGCATAGAGCGTGCCGGGCACCCGAAACCCGACCGCTGGCGCGCAAACGCGGTGATCCTTCCGCGCCCTCGATCGATGAGTGTCGTGGAGCACCCGAGGCGGCGAATCACATGCTCCCTCGCACCTGTCTTCTGCGAGCTCGCAGACCACTGCGCGCGGCGACGTTTGCGCGACCAGACAAGCCGGGGTCAGCCGGTGAACTCGGACGCGTGGTCTTCGAGCCAGGTGGTGAAGGGGCGGGCGGGGTGGGCGGTCAGGGTGGTGACGGTGTCGGTGATCGGGGTGGGTACGCCGTCGCAGCGGCGCCAGTAATCGAGGAGTCCGTCTGCGTAGTTGGCCGGGATGAATTCGGCCATTTCCTGTTTCCACGCGTCGGGGGTGACGTGGGCGATGGTTGCCGTGCGGCCGGTGATCTTGGTGATCAGGTCGATCTGCGCGGTGAACGGCAACGTCTGCGGACCGGTGAGGGTGTAGACACCACCACGGTGGTCCGGTTTCGTCAGTAGCGCATGAGCGCATTCGGCGATGTCGAGTTCGTGGATCGGATCGGTGTAGGCATTGGGGTAGGGGAGGCTGACCGGACGATCAGCCTTGATCGCGAACGACCAGCCGCGGGCATTGCCCGCGAAGGCGCCGGGACGCAGCACGGAGACGATCATCGGCGCACCGGCGAGTCCGAGCTCGGCGTCGAGATGGGACTTTGCGACCGGATTGGTGGTCGCGGTCGGATCGAGCACTGCGGACGAGGACAGCAACACGATGTGTTCGACTCCGGCTTCTGTTGCGGCGGAGACGAATTCTGTGCTGCACGCGGGCTCGGCATACAGGAACACCGAGGTGATGCCGTCGAGTGCAGGAGCGAAGGTGGTCGGGTTGCGCAGGTCGCAGGCGACGGCGGCCACTTCCGCGGGAAGCTGCTCAGGGCGGCCGGAGCCGACGCGGACGGCGTGGCCGTCGGCGCGCAGCAGGGATATGAGATCGGTGGCGACCGCGCCGCGGCCTCCGGTGATGAGAATCATGATAAGTCCTTGGTTGGAAGGTGATTCAGTGCTGCTCGGCATGAGCATGGCGTGGTAGCAGCCACACCGGTCCGAGACTGATCAACGTGACGGCCACGACGAGCGCCAGGCTGACGGTCAGTGCGTGCGCCTCACCGGAGCCGACCGTGTGGAAGTACACCGTCGTGACGGCGGCTGCGCCGATCGCGTTGGCGAGTTGTTGTACGGCGGAAAGGGACCCGCTGCCACTGCCGGTCTCGGACGGGTCGATATCGCCGATGGTGACGACGAAGATGCTGCCGAAGCAGGTACCCATACCGATGCCGAGCACGAGGATCGCCATGGCCAGCGCCCAAGGGGCAACACCGATTCCGGTGGTGAGTGCGAGAGCCAGGAGCAGGCCGGTGCCGAAAAGAGTGATCAGCAAACCGATCAGGATGAGATTGCGACCGAGCCGAGCCAACAGTTGGTGTGCGGCAATCGAAGCGAGGATGATGCCGACGGCGAGCGGCGCCAGGCCGAGCGCGGTCTCGGTCGGGTTGTACCCGAGTCCGTTCTGCATGAACAGCGAGACCACGTACAGCAGCCCGGAGACCGCGGCGAAGAAGACGAGTCCGAGGATCAGACCCGAGGTGAAGCCGCGGTTCTGCAGCAGTGTCGGCTTGATCAGCGGATTGTCCGCGGTGACCTGCCGACGAGCGAACAGCGCGAAGGCCACGGCCCCCGCCGCCATGGCCGCCAACGGTGCGGCGGTCCAGCCATTGGCCGAGCCGTCGATCAGACCGAATAGTGTGCCGAGCATGGCCGCGGCGAGCAGAACAGCGCCGAGTGCATCGATGGTGACGGTGCGATCGCCAGGTTCGGCGGGCAGCAGGCGGTAGGCGGCGGCGAATGCGAGTCCGCCGAGCCCGATATTGATCAGGAACATAGCGCGCCAGCCGAGGCCGAATAGATCCGCATCGATGAGAAATCCGGCCAGGATCGGTCCGCATACTCCGGACAGGCCGAGTGCTGGGCCGAAGACGCCGAATGCCTTACCGAGCTGTTCACGGGGAAAGACGCTGGTCAGAATGCCGAACCCTTGCGGGATCAGCATCGCGCCGAAGGCGCCCTGCACAAGCCGCGCGGTAATCAGCGTGGCCGGATCGACGGCAAGGCCGCAGGCGATCGAGGCGAGTGTGAATCCGGCCAACCCGATGAGGAACAACCGGCGTTTGCCGTAGCGGTCGCCGAGTCTGCCGCCGACGACGAGCAGTACACCGAGGGAGAGGGCGTAGCTGGCGCCGAGCCATTGGATCAGCGACGGTCCGCCGTGCAGATCCCGTGCGATGGTCGGCGCGGCGATATTGGTGATGGTCGAGTCGAGCATGTCGAGGATGTCGGCCGCCAGAATCACGGCAAGTATCGCCCATATTCGGGCGCTGGCCTTGGTGCCCGGCGACGGGCTAGCTCGTGTGGGGGTTGTCATGTCCAGCTCCTGAGAAGGAAGGGAAGGGAATCGAACGTCGATCGTTACGAACATTGTTCGGTGCACCATATGAAACGAACAACGTTCGTGTCAAACGGTGTTCGTGTCGGGGCGTATGCTCCCGGATATGAGCGAGCGAATCATCGACACAGCCGCCTCAGCGGTTATGACGGAGAGCGAGGTGCCGTCATGAGTGCCGCACCCGTCAGCCGGCGGGCCCGTCCGGCGAAGGCGCCCCTCAGCCGTGAGGTCATCATCGAAACCGGTCTGCGCGTCCTCGATCGCGACGGTTTGGCCGCCCTCACCATGCGCCGCGTCGCGCAGGACCTCGACACCGGCGCGGCCTCGCTCTACGTCTACGTCGCCAACCGTGACGATCTGATGGCCGCCATGCTCGACCACATGCTCGGCACGGTGCCCGAGCCGATGGGCGATACCTGGCGCGACCGCCTCACAAGACTGGTCGAGACGACCGTCGACGCGATGTCCAAACACGAAGGGCTCGCCCTGGTCGCGCTCGGCTCGATACCGACGAGCCCGAACGCCCTGCTGATCGTGGAGCGGCTACTTGCCCTGCTCGCCGAGGGCGGAGTGGACCCGCAGACCAATTCCTGGGCCGTCGACCTGATCTACCTGCACATGGCCGCACAAGCCGTGGAGCAGAGCGCGTACAACACCAAGGACACCACTGAGCAGGACTACGTCGCCGAGGTCGCCCGACACTTCGCCGAACTACCCGCCGACCGGTATCCGACGCTGGCGGCCATGCGCGAACAGATGCTGGCGGGCGGCGGCGACGATCGGTCCCGCTGGGCGCTGCGTGCGCTGGTCAACGGCATCCTGGCGACTCCGGTCGAATGAATGGCGTGGGAGAATTGTCCATGCGGATGATTCGACCGGCGGTCGAGGACGACCTGCCGATATTGCAAGATATCGAGCGTGTGGCGGGCAAACCATTCGCCGACATCGGCATGATGGCCGTTGCCGATGACGATCCGCCGTCACTGGATACGCTCCGGGAATTCCAGCAGGCGGGCCGCGCCTGGATCTTCCCCGATGACGCGGGCCGCCCGATCGGCTATCTGATCCTCGGCATCGTCGACGGTAACGCTCATATCGACCAGGTCTCGGTGGATCCGGATCACGCGGGTAAGCGGATCGGCAAGCGGCTCATCGACCATGCCGTGCGCTGGGCGAAAGCCCAAGGGCTGCAGGCGATCACACTGACCACCTTCATCGATGTGGCCTGGAACGGCCCGTACTACGAACGCCTCGGCTTCCGCTTTCTGGAGCCCGCCGAGGAGACCGCGGAACTACGCGAAATCCGGGCCGCCGAGGCCACGCACGGCCTCGACCTCTGGCCACGCGCCGCCATGCGAGCCGAACTCGACGCCTGGCAACTGGACTAATGCTGCCGCGCGCAGGCGGCCGCCGCTGCGGGCATGGCGGCCGCACGGTCGGCTGGAACGAGACCGATCCGGGTGCGGCGGTCCAGCAGATCGTCGGTGTCGAGGGCGCCTTCGTGCGTGATCGCGAAGGCGAATTCGGCCGCGGTGACGTCGATTCCGGGCGCGACCCGTTCGGCGAGGGCGGGATTACGGTCCGTCAGTTCGAGTACGGCCGCGGACTCGCTGCCGTAGCGCTCGACCAGTACGGTCGGGGCGGCGATCCGGTCGCGAGCGGCGCCGGAGACCGCGCCCACCAACGGAAGTCGCTTGGTTCGGCACGGCCCAGCGGTGAGCTTGCCGTGCGTGATCGCCGCATCGACGGCGTCCTCGGCCATGTGGCGGTAGGTCGTGAGTTTGCCGCCGACAACGGTGATGACACCAGCGGGGGAATGCAGGACCGCGTGGCGGCGGGAGATATCGGCGGTGCTGTTATCAGCCGTCCGCAGCAGCGGGCGCAGTCCGGCGTAGCTGCCGCGAATATCGTTGCGGGTCAAAGGCTCTCGTAGTGCGGTGTTGATAGTGTCGAGGAGGAAATCGATTTCGGCCGCGGTGGGCTTCGGTTCGTCGGGAACCGGACCGGGGGCATCCTCGTCGGTGAGACCGAGGTAGACCCGGCCGTGTGCGGCGGGGAAGGCGAAGACGAAACGGCTGGTGCTGCCGGGCACGGGGACGGTCAGTGCAGCGGTCAGTCCGCCGAATGATTCGGCATCGAAGACCAGGTGCGTGCCGCGGCTCGGGCGCAATTCGATGCTCGCGTCGACTTGATCGGCCCAGACACCGGTGGCATTGATGACGGTGCGAGTTCGGATGGACATGGTGTCGCCGGTCAGGGTGTCGCGCAGGGTGGCCGAATCTCCGGTCACGTCAAGGGCTTCCACCCGGGTGAGGATCGTCGCGCCGTGTGCGGCCGCGGTGCGGGCCAGCGCGACCACCAGCCGAGCATCGTCCACCAGCTGTCCATCCCAGGCCTGCAGGCCGCCACGCAGCCCGTCGCGGCGCACCGTCGGCGCCAATCGCAGCGCCTCGGCGCTGGCGACCCGACGCGAGCGCGGCAGTGTCGCAGGCGAAGTGCCCGCACTACGGCGAAGTACGTCCCCGGCGACGAAGCCCGCGCGGATCAAAGTCCGTTGTGCGATGCCGATTTCCGGAAGCAGCGGCACGAGCTGCGGTAGCGGGCGAACGAGATGTGGTGCGGTGGTGGTGATCAGAATTCCGCGTTCGACCGCGCTCTCATGTGCGATACCGACCTGCCCGCTGGCCAGATACCGGAGCCCGCCGTGCACCAGCTTCGAACTCCATCGGCTCGTGCCGAAGGCCAGATCGTGGCGCTCCACCAGCACGGTTCGCAGTCCGCGCGCCGCGGCGTCGAGTGCGGCACCAGCCCCGGTCACACCGCCGCCGATCACCAGCACATCGATGTCGCCGCCGTCGCCGAGCCATTGCAGCCCACGGTTGCGGCGTCCGGCATTCAGCGCGGAATTTCCTTGGGCATCAGCCGAATTCGCAGTCATTACAATCCCTTTCGATGGCAGACGGATCGCCGGTGCCGAGGTTTTCGGTGGTTGTCATCGAGCCTTCTCTATGGGAGCCAGGTAGCCGTCGATCGCGCGGGCCAACTCGGTATCCAGCGCCGACCCGGCCAGCAGCCGCGCGACCGTACCGGCCGACTGCACCGCCGACTGCGCGATGAGCAGCAGCATTGTCGCCATCTGCGCGGGATCGCCGGCGCGAATGGTGCCGTCCCGGTGGCCTTCCCTGATGCTCGCGCTGAACAGCTCGATCAGCGCGCGCTGGTTGCGGCCGAGGCGCCCGAACACGTAGGTGAGCATCAGATCGGTATCGGTGCGGAAAATCTTGCCGAACAACGGATTCGAGCGAATCGTCGCCGCACCCGCGACCACGCCCTCGACCAGCCGGGTGCGCGCATCGCCCGTTGTCGGCATCGTGTCGGCGACGATCGCGCGCAGTTCGCGCACCAGCAATTCGGCAACCAGCGATCCGGTATCGGGCCAGCGCCGGTAGACGGTCGGCCTGCTGACCCCGGCGCGGCGGGCCACCTCGGTGAGTGTGGTGCGGCGCACCCCGAACTCCTCCACGCAGGCTCTGGCCGCATCGAGGATGGCGAGATCGGTGGCCGAGAGCGCGTCATCGGGGGCGGATGCTGCGGAGGTCATCGGATATCACCACCGGGTATCGGCGGCACCGAAGTGCCGGAAAACGGATGCCTGATCGTTACTGCTTGACAGTCTATGTCAAACTGTAACGCATGGTCGACAGGCAGCAGTACACCGACGAAATCGGACCGTCCGAGGCCGGGGCGCCCGCCGCAAACCCGGGCGCGCCGACGTGCGCGGCGAGTATGGTGTGGGACGCCTGGGGCATCCCCGCCGGACACAAGCCGCTCTCGGCTGCGATTCGGAACCTGTTGACGCAGGTATTCGGAGTGTCCGGTGACCCGGTGGCGCGCCGCGATGAGGGCGATGTGCCGCTACGCGAGTCGACACTGACGCCGACTCAACGGGACGGGCTGGTCGCGGTGGTCGGCGTGGGCGGCATTTCGGTCGACCACCACGATCGTCTGCTACATGCGGGCGGTAAGAGCACCCCCGACCTGCTGCGCCGTCGCGCCGATGGTCTACAAGACGCCCCCGATGCCGTCGTCTTCCCCGCCGATCACGAGCAGGTGCTCGCCGTGCTCGGCTACTGTGCCGAGAATGCCATCGCGGTCGTACCGTTCGGCGGCGGCACCAGTGTGGTGGGCGGCGTCGATCCGGTCCGCGGTCGCTTCGATACCGTTATCGCGCTGGATCTGCGCCGCCTGGACGGAATTTCGGAGATCGATCCGGTCAGCGGCACCGCCACGCTCGGTGCAGGACTCACCGGCCCCAAGGCCGAGGAACTCCTCGCCGCCCATCGACTTTCGCTCGGCCACTTCCCACAGAGCTTCGAATTCGCCAGTATCGGCGGATTCGCCGCGACCCGGTCCTCCGGGCAGGCATCGGCGGGCTACGGTCGCTTCGACGATATGGTCCAGCACCTCAAGATCGCGACACCCAGCGGCACCATCGAACTCGGCCGCGCACCCGCCTCGGCCGCGGGCCCGGACCTGCGTGAACTATTCGTCGGATCGGAGGGTGCGCTCGGTGTGATCACCGAGGTCACGTTGCGGGTGCATCCGGTGCCGGAAACCATCGGCTACCAGGCCTGGTCGTTTCCGAACTTCGAAACCGGCGCCGCCGCACTGCGTTCGGTGGTGCAGGCCGGCGCCGCGCCTACGGTGCTGCGGTTGTCCGACGAGGTGGAGACCGGCGTCAACCTGGCGCGCTCCGCCGATATCGGCGGCGATGCGGTGGCCGGTTGTCTGGCCATCACCACCTTCGAAGGCACCGCGGCGCATGTCGCGGCCCGTAGCGCCGAGGCTGGCGCATTGCTCGTGGCGGCGGGCGGGACCGCGCTGGGACAGACCCCGGCCCAGGAATGGGAGCACGGGCGTTTCGCCGCACCCTATATGCGGGATGCGCTGCTCGATCTCGGTGTGCTGTGCGAAACCCTGGAAACCGCGACGACCTGGTCGAATCTGGCCGAACTCAAAGCGAGGGTGACTGCGGCGCTGACGGATTCGCTTGCCGGGCAGGGCACCCCGCCGCTGGTGATGTGCCACATCTCGCACACCTATCCGACCGGAGCGTCGCTGTACTTCACCGTCATTGCCAAGCAGCTGGACGATCCGATCACCCAGTGGCGCATCGCGAAAGGTGCGGTCGGTGACTCGATCGTGGCCGCGGGCGCCACTATCACCCACCATCACGCGGTCGGCACCGACCATCGCTTTTGGATGCCGAACGAGATCGGTGAGCTGGGCGTGCGCGTACTGCGTGCGGTGAAGCGGGAAGTGGACCCCGCTGGCATCCTCAACCCGGGAAAGCTGGTCCCATGACATCGGATTCGCGTCCGGTGCGAGCGATCACCGTGGTGACCAACCCGCAATCCGGTGTCGGCAGAGGGCACGAGGTGGCCGCGGCCGCGTTGGCGCGCTTCGGCGCACATGGTGTGGAGGTCACCGAGGTGTGCGCGCCATCGGCCGTCGAATCCGTACGTCAGGTGCGGGATTCGATCACCGGCAGCGCCACGCCGGATGCGGTGGTCTGCATCGGCGGCGACGGATTGATGAATGTCGTGCTGGAAGCCATCGCGCAGACCGGCGTGCCACTCGGCCTGATCCCCGCGGGCACCGGCAACGATCTCGCACGCGAAATCGGGGTGCCCACCGACGATCCCGTCGCGGCCGCCGACCTGATCCTCGGTGGCCGCACCCGCACCATCGACCTCGGCCGCATCGAATCACCCGCGCCCGGATTCACGCTCAAGTGGTTCGCCACCGTCACCGGTACCGGATTCGATGCGCGAGTCACCTTGCGCGCCAACGATATGCGCTGGCCCAAGGGGCCACTGCGCTACACCTTCGCCGCACTGGCCGAGATTTCCGGCCGCTTCACCGTGCCGTACCGGATCGAGTTGTCCGGTGTCGCGCCCGGCGCACTCGACAATCCCGACGCCGACACCGTCATCGAAACCGATGCCGTCATGGTGGCCATCGGCAATACCCGCACCTACGGCGGCGGCATGCTGGTCTGCCCGGATGCGGTCATGGATGACGGACTACTCGATCTGACTGTCGTAGGCGCGGTTTCACGCCTGGACATGCTCCGCCTGCTGCCCGCCCTGTCGGCGGGTAAGCGCATCGATCACCCGAAATCCAAGCAGTATCGCGTCGCGCAGGTGACGCTCACCGCTCCCGGCGCGCCCGCCACCGCCGACGGCGAACCGGCGGGCACACTCCCAGTCACCCTCCGCGCGGTTCCGAGCGCGCTGACCGTGCTGGTCCCGTGATCCCGCCGTCGAACCGCGAAACCGGCCCGGCGTAGCTGGTCGATGGTGGTTCGGTCGAGGACGATCGTCGAGACGGGTTCGGGCGTTCATCGCCGATGACGATGTCGCACCGCACCCGGCTCGGAACGGCCGTCACCGCCGGCGCAACGTCCCCGTTGTGTGGGCGGCAGACGCGCCGTCAAGGGGGAAATGTGGCGTTCCGGCGACCGCGTTGAGAACCCCTCGAGAAGCTGAGAATTAGTTGTGGATTCCCGGCTCGGGCCCGTTTCGGCGGTAAGCTCCACATGTAGGCGGAGTCTTCGGTGTCCCTCATCCACCGAAGACTCCGCCTTCTTTTTTCTATGCACTGGCCCTGTACAACGTGTCTGGAAATCATTCGGCATTCAGGACCATCCTTCTCGGATGTCCGGCACGCACGCCACGAGACTGCGCACCTCGGTTTCCGCTTCATCCGGGCTTGGTTCACCACACTGGAGTGCGGGCCAGCGCCTTCCGGTCCACCGACATTGGTCATCGGGGCTCGCGCGCCGGGCTCTCGGTCCCGAGGCGGTGCCCCGGATAGCGGGCAGTCGGCCGCAGGGCGCCGACACAGTTCCGAGACGCTCTTTTAGGAGCTCAGTGGCACCACCACTAGAATGCCGGGGTGACCAGCGCAGCCCCTGACAACCCGCGTAATCGTGCCGATGCCCTCCCCAAGAGCTGGATTCCCAGCGAGGTGGAGGCCGAGATGTACGAGCGCTGGGTAGCGGCCGGTTACTTCGCCGCCGATACCGCCAGCGACAAGCCTGGCTACTCGATCGTGCTGCCCCCGCCGAACGTCACCGGCAGCCTGCATATGGGCCACGCGCTCGACCACACCCTGATGGACACCCTCTCGCGCCGCAAGCGCATGCAGGGGTATGAGGTGCTGTGGCTGCCGGGCATGGACCATGCGGGCATCGCCACCCAGACCATCGTGGAGAAGCAGCTCGCGGTCGACGGCAAGACCAAGGAAGATCTCGGCCGCGAACTGTTCATCGACAAGGTCTGGGACTGGAAGCGGGAATCCGGTGGACAGATCCAGTGGCAGATGCGCGCGCTCGGTGACGGCGTCGACTGGAATCGCGACCGCTTCACGATGGACGACGGGCTCTCGCGGGCCGTGCAGACCATGTTCAAGCGCCTCTACGACGCGGGCCTGATCTACCGGGCCGAGCGCCTGGTCAACTGGTCGCCGGAACTGCGCACCGCCATCTCCGATATCGAGGTCAAATTCGACGATGTCGAGGGCGAGCTGGTGTCGCTGCGCTATGGCTCGCTCAAAGACGATGAGCCGCATGTGATCGTGGCCACCACCCGGGTGGAGACCATGCTCGGCGATACCGCGGTGGCGGTGCATCCGGAGGATCCGCGGTACAAGGATCTGATCGGCAGCACCATCGAGCATCCGATCACCGGACGCCGGATCCCGATCATCGCTGATGACTACGTCGATCCCGAATTCGGTACCGGCGCGGTGAAGATCACGCCCGCGCACGACCCCAATGACTTCGAGATGGGCCTGCGGCACAACCTGCCCATGCCGAGCATCATGGACGAGCGCGGCCGGATCACCGGCACCGGAACCGAATTCGACGGTATGGATCGGTTCGAGGCGCGGGTCAAGGTGCGCGAGCGGCTCGCCGCGGAGGGCCGGATCGCCGCAGAGAAGCGGCCGTACCTGCACAGTGTGGGGCATTCCGAGCGCAGTGGTGAGGCGATCGAACCGCGGCTCTCCATGCAGTGGTGGGTCAAGGTCGACTCGCTGGCCAAGGCCGCCGGTGACGCGGTTCGCAACGGCGACACCGTGATTCACCCGACCAGCCAGGAGCCGCGCTGGTTCGAATGGGTCGACAACATGCACGACTGGTGCATTTCGCGGCAGCTGTGGTGGGGTCACCGCATCCCGATCTGGTACGGCCCCGACGGCGAGGTGGTCTGCGTCGGTCCGGACGAGACCGCGCCCGAGGGCTGGGTGCAGGACCCGGATGTGCTCGACACCTGGTTCTCCTCCGGCCTGTGGCCGTTCTCCACCATGGGCTGGCCGGATTCGACCGAGGAGCTCCAGAAGTTCTATCCGACAAGTGTGCTCGTCACCGGCTACGACATCTTGTTCTTCTGGGTGGCCCGGATGATGATGTTCGGCACCTTCGTCTCCGACGATCATGTGCTCACCGCGGGTAAGGGCGGTGCGAAGCAGGTGCCGTTCAAGGATGTGTTCCTGCATGGCCTGATTCGCGATCAGTATGGCAAGAAGATGTCCAAATCGCGCGGTAACGGCATCGACCCGCTGGACTGGATCAACTCCTACGGAGCGGACGCGCTGCGCTTCACCCTGGCGCGGGGTGCGCAGCCCGGTGGTGACCTCTCGGTCGGCGAATCGCATGCCCTCGCCTCGCGCAGCTTCGTGACGAAGCTGTTCAATGCCACCAAGTTCGCGCTCATGAACGGCGCGCAGCCGGGCACGCTGCCCGATCGCGCCGCACTGACCGATGCCGACCGCTGGATCATCGATCGGCTCGAACAGGTTCGTGCCGAGGTGGATTCGGCCTTCGACGCCTACGAATTCGGTAAGGCGTGCGAGGCGCTGTACCACTTCGCCTGGGACGAACTGTGCGACTGGTATCTGGAACTGTCCAAGGTGCAGTTCGCCGCCGGTGGTTCGCGCGCCGAGTCGACCAGCGTCGTGCTCGGCAATGTGCTCGACGCGGTGCTGCGACTGCTGCATCCGGTCATCCCGTTCGTCACCGAATCGCTGTGGCAGGCGTTGACCGATGGCGAATCCGTCGTCATCGCCAGCTGGCCGCAGGCCACCGGTGTAGCCACGGATGGCACCGCCGCACAACGGATTTCGGATGCGCAGCGCTTGATCACCGAGATCCGTCGCTTCCGCAGCGATCAGGGGCTGGCCGATAAGCAGAAGGTGGCGGCCACGTTGATCGGCCTGGACGCCGCGGGTCTGACCGAACTGCACGATTCGGTGACCAACCTGGCCCGGCTCACCGAGCCCGGCGCCGAATTCGCCGCGACCGCCTCGGTCGAGGTGCGCCTGAGCGGGGCCACCGTGACGGTCGAGCTCGACACCTCCGGCGCCGTGGACCTGGTCGCCGAACGCCGTCGCCTGGAGAAGGACCTCACCGCGGCCGAGAAGGAATTGGCAACCACCACAGCCAAACTCGGTAACGAGGCATTCCTGGCCAAGGCGCCGGATCAGGTGGTCGACAAGATCAAGGGACGTCGCGATGTCGCCGAGGCCGAGGTCGCGCGCATCGGCGCCCGGCTCGCGGAATTGAGCGGCAAATGAACGCCGAACCGGAGCCACAATACGCCGACGACGAGCATCCGAAGCCGCGGCTCGGGTCCGGGCCGTCTCCGGTGGATCTGGCCGAAATGGCTTTGGTCGAGGCGGAATTGGACCGGCGCTGGCCGGAGACCAAGATCGAGCCGTCGCTCACCCGCATCGCGACGCTGATGGATCTGCTCGGCTCACCCCAGCAGAGCTATCCGGCCATCCACATCGCGGGCACCAATGGCAAGACCTCGGTGACCCGCATGATCGATGCGCTGCTGACCGCGCTGCACCGGCGCACCGGCCGGATCACCAGCCCGCATCTGCAGCTGGCCACCGAGCGGATCAGCATCGATAACGTGCCGATCACCCCGGCCAAGTATGTGGAGACCTACCGCGAACTGCTGCCCTATATCGAAATGATCGATATGCAGTCCGCCGCCGCGGATGGTCCGGCTATGAGCAAGTTCGAGGTGCTCACCGGCATGGCTTATGCCGCCTTCGCGGAGGCGCCGGTGGATGTCGCGGTCGTCGAGACCGGGATGGGCGGCCGTTGGGACGCGACCAATGTCATCGACGGACAGGTTGCGGTGATCACACCGATCGGTCTGGATCACACCGATTTCCTCGGCGACGATCTCGCGTCCATCGCGGGGGAGAAGGCCGGGATCATCAAACGTGCGCCCGAGGGCCTGGTGCCGCGCGATACCGTCGCGATCATCGCGGAACAGGAACCCGAGGCCATGGATGTGCTGCTGCGCCGGGCCGTCGAGGTCGATGCCGCGGTGGCGCGCGAGGGTTCGGAGTTCCGGGTACTGGCCCGCCAGATCGCGGTCGGTGGCCAGCAGCTCGAATTGCAGGGCCTCGGCGGGGTTTACGACGAGATCTTCCTGCCGTTGCACGGTGAGCATCAGGCCCGCAATGCGGTGCTCGCGCTCGCCGCGGTCGAGGCGTTCTTCGGTGCGGGTGCGGATCGGCAGCTCGATATCGAGGCGGTGCGTGCTGGTTTCGCGAGCGTTACCAGCCCCGGCCGGATGGAGCGCATGCGCAATGCCCCGACCATCTTCATCGACGCCGCGCACAATCCGGCGGGTGCGCGGGCGCTGGCCGCGACGCTGACCGCGGAATTCGACTTCCGCAAGCTGGTCGGTGTCGTCGCAGTGCTCGGCGATAAAGATGTGGCCGGCATGCTGGACGCGCTGGAGCCGGTTTTCGACGAGATCGTCGTCACCAACAACGGGTCGCCGCGGTCGATGGATATCGAACGCCTCGCGGACCTCGCCGTGCAGCGCTTCGGCGACGAACGGGTGGTCACCGCCGAGACCCTGCCCGATGCGCTGGAAACCGCCATTGCCATTGCCGAGGAGGCCGGCGATGCGGGCGAAATGGTTTCCGGCGCGGGCGTCGTGGTGACCGGGTCGGTCGTCACGGCGGGGGCGGCGCGGGCACTGTTCGGGAAGGATCCGGCGTGAGTAAGGAGACAGCGTGACCGAGTCAAACGGCGACGCCGCCGAGCCCGAGCGGTCCGACGGCGAGCCGCAGGTCCCTCCGCCCGCCACCGATCCGTGGAAGGGTCTGCGCGGTGTCATGGCGGGCACGCTGATCCTCGAGGCGATCACGGTGCTGCTCGCGCTGCCCGTGGTTGCCTCCGTTGGCGGCGGTATCGGCTGGTTCTCCGGTAGTTACCTCGTCATTCTCGCGCTGGTGATGATCCTCGGTGCCGGACTGCAACGTCGCCCGTGGGCGATCCCGTTCAATCTGGCCCTCCAGGTCCTGCTGATCCTCGGCGTCTTCGTGCACCTGTCCATCGGTGTCATGGGCGTCTTCTTCGGCGTCGTCTGGGGCTTCATCCTGGTGCTGCGTGCCGACGTCAAACGCCGGATGGAACTGGGTCTGCTGCCGAGTCAACGCAGTCAGGGCTCTTCTTAGCCGCCGGTTCGGTAACCGGGGGTGTCGCCTATTAGGCTGTGCGCCGTGACTGAGCAGACGTTGGTACTCATCAAGCCGGACGGTGTGGCCCGTGGCCTCGTCGGTGAGGTGCTGGCCCGGATCGAGCGCAAGGGGCTGAAGATTGCCGCCCTGGAGCTGAAGCAGGTATCCGACGAGTTGGCGCGCGGCCACTACGCCGAACATGCCGAGAAGCCGTTTTTCGGTTCCTTGATCGAGTTCATCACCTCCGGCCCCGTCGTCGCGGCCATCCTGGAGGGTCCACGCGCCATTGCGGCGTTCCGTCAGATCGCCGGCGGCACCGATCCGGTCGAGAAGGCCGTCCCCGGCAGCATTCGCGGCGACCTCGCGCTGCAGACCCAGGAGAACCTGGTGCACGGCTCCGATTCGCCGGAATCGGCCAAGCGGGAAATCGCGCTCTGGTTTCCCGAGTTCCCGGCCTGACCCACGGGCCTTACGCGTGAGCTGCGCGAGCCGGTAACAGCGCCGCGAGCCGGAGCCTCGCGTCCGTGAGGTAATGGGCGTGAGCTGCGCGAACCGGTGACATTGTCGGCGGCGCCGCGGGATGGAGCCTCGTGTCAGCGGGGTGAACTCGTGCGGCGATGGCGAGGCGTCGCCGCACTGTGTGGGATACTGGCAGTGGTTGCTGACGATATCGGCTGTTCGCGCAGGTACGCGGACGATCGGTGTCGGATGGTAACCGGATGACGCTGCGGTTCGATGCCGATCATCGCTGCCACGGACAGCTGGCCCGTTGCTGGGGCCGGAGGTTCGCGTCGGCACGCTGGATGAGCGCTCGCGCCGTGGAGTTCAGCCAACAGCCAGGCGCCGCGTGACCAGTTAGCCCGACCGACGAAAACCATTGGGTGTTAACCGGGCATGCGGGGCGAGACCAATTGACCTCGCGCCAACCGCGTGAGGTGAACGGACAGTGCCCCCGCGTCGGCCGCGTCACTCCTGCCAGGAGGGACGCGCCCGGGGACCCGAGGAGACTTCGTGGCCGATCAAGAGCCGCTGACAACAACATCACAGGATGCCGAACAATTGCCGGAGCGAATCCGAGTTCACGCGCTTGCCAAGCGGCTGGGGGTAACCAGCAAACGCATCCTGGCCAAGCTCGCCGAGTTGGGTGCCGACGCACGTAGTGCGCAATCGAATGTCGATCGAGCGGTAGCGGAAACGGTCCGCGACGCACTCGGCACGGTGGAATCCGAGGCCGAGGCCCCCGCGGCCGCCGTCCGAGAGCCGGCCGCCGTCCGAGAGCCGGCCGTATCCGATCCGGTCGTCGCCGCGCCGGAGCCGCTCGCCGCTCAGCGCGAGCCGCTCGCCGCTCAGCCCGAGCCGGGCCCCATCTTCTCCGCAAGTGAGCAGCCCGTCGCCCACCAGCCGACGCAGCTGTTCACCCCACCGGTTCCGCAGGAGCCGCATGTCGTGACGCCGGTCGTCTTCGAGGTCGCCGCACCGCTGTTCCTGCCGCCGGACGCCGCGGCTGCCGAGGAGGCGCGTCGGCAGCGTCGGGCCGAGCGCGATCACCGTCGCGCCGAGGAAGCCACAGTCGAGACCGCCGAGGAAGAGACCGAAACCACCGAGGACGAGTCGAGCGAACAGCAGGGCGATGCGGATCAGCCGCGCCGTCGGCGGCGTGGCCGTCGTGGTCGCGGACGTGGTCGGGGTGAACAGCACACCGACACCGAATCCGAGGGTGACGACAGCGAAGCCGCGGAGGAGGCCGCCGAGGACGAGCGGCCCGCGGAGCACGCCGCCAAGAGCGAGGCCGAAGCCGAGCCCAGCGACGACACCGAGACCGAGGACGAGGAATCCGGTGTGCCGGAGGGTTCGAGCCGCCGTCGCCGTCGCCGCCGTCGCCGCAAGGTGGCGGGGGAGGGCGCCGAGAGCGAGGGTGTCGCCGATGACGACCCGCCGAATACCGTCGTGCACGAGCGTGAGCCGCGCAATAAGAGCCGCAGCCGCACCACCGTCGACGAGGTGCAGGGCATCACCGGCTCCACCCGGCTCGAGGCCAAGCGGCAGCGCAGGCGTGACGGTCGCGAGGCCGGTCGCCGTCGCCCACCGATCCTGACCGAGTCGGAGTTCCTGGCCCGCCGCGAGGCAGTGGACCGGGTCATGGTCGTGCGCGAAAAGAGCTTTACGGATCACCCGACCGCGACCCAGGTCGCGGTGCTCGAGGACAACATCCTGGTCGAGCACTTCGTCACCAATACCGGCTCCGCATCGATGGTCGGCAATGTCTATCTCGGCAAGGTGCAGAATGTGCTGCCCTCCATGGAGGCGGCATTCGTCGATATCGGCCGCGGCCGCAACGGTGTGCTCTACGCCGGTGAGGTGAACTGGGAGGCCGCCGGTCTCGGCGGTAAGGAGCGCAAGATCGAGCAAGCGCTCAAACCCGGCGATCAGGTGCTGGTCCAGGTCTCCAAGGATCCGGTCGGGCACAAGGGCGCGCGGCTGACCACCCAGATCAGTCTGGCCGGACGCTTCCTGGTGTACGTGCCGGGCGGTTCGTCCACCGGTATCAGCCGCAAGCTGCCCGATACCGAGCGCAAGCGACTCAAGGAGATCCTGCGCGATATCGTGCCCGCCGACGCCGGGGTGATCATCCGCACTGCGTCGGAGGGCGTCAGCGAGACCGAGCTGGCTCGCGACGTCGAACGGTTGCAGGCGACCTGGCGCACCATCGAGAAGGCCGCCGAGGCCAAGGACAACAACACGCCCAAGACGCTGTACGAAGAGCCGGACCTGTTGGTCAAGGTCATCCGTGACCTGTTCAACGAGGACTTCTCCAGGCTGGTCATCGAGGGTGAGCGGTCCTGGAGCACCGTCGAGAACTACATCCGCACGGTCGCGCCGGATATGCTCGCCCGAGTCTCCCGGCACGAGAACAACGGTGTCGATGTCTTCGAGACCTACCGGATCGATGAACAGCTCGCCAAGGCGCTCGATCGCAAGGTGTGGCTGCCATCGGGTGGGACCCTGGTGATCGACCGGACCGAGGCGATGACCGTCATCGACGTCAATACCGGCAAGTTCACCGGTGCCGGTGGCAGCAATCTGGAAGAGACGGTCACCAGGAACAATCTGGAGGCGGCCGAGGAGATCGTGCGCCAGATGCGGCTGCGCGATATCGGCGGCATGATCGTCGTCGACTTCATCGATATGGTGCTGGAGTCGAACCGGGATCTGGTGCTGCGCAGGCTGACCGAGGCATTGGGCCGCGACCGTACCCGCCACCAGGTCTCCGAGGTGACCTCGCTCGGCTTGGTGCAGATGACCCGCAAGAAGCTGGGCACCGGGCTGGTCGAGGCGTTCTCGACGACCTGTGAGCAGTGCCACGGTCGAGGCATCGTCGTGCACACCTACCCGGTGGAGCTGGCGGGCGCCGAGGACGGTGCGCGCGGTGGCCGGGAGACCGGGTCGCGGCGGCGCCGTGGCCGGGACAAGGCCGCGGCGGCGAGCGCGCCGGCGGCGACCAATGGCACCGGGCATGCTGCCGAGGACGAGGCGGAGATCGCGGTCAAGCGGGCGCATCCGGTGGCGTTGGCGATGGCGGCGCATCAGTCGGAGGAGGCGACGCACGCCGAGGATGTGCACGCGGACGATGTCGCGGACATCGCGGTGGTCGCGGAAGTCGCAGCGGTCGATACCGATGTCGTCGCGGCGACCGATGCGGCTCCGGTCGAGGAGGTCGTAGTCGCCGAGTCCGTTGCGTCCGCCACCGAGGAGGTCGCGGCGGCGGAAGCGGTGGCCGAGGAGGCTGTCGAGCCCGCAGCCGAGGAGGTCCTGGCACCGGTCGGTGCTCGGATTTCGAGCTCGGTGGCGGATGAACCAGCGGTGCCCGCCGTAGTGCCGGTTGTGACATCGGAGGCACCTGCGGCGGCCAACGGTGTTCCCGAATCCGCGGCGCCCCGTACGACCGGCCGCAGACGTCGTGTGGCGCGTTCGGCCGCCGCACCGGCTGCGGACAGCGCCAGTGCGGTCTTCGTGCTGTCGACGGCGGATCAGGCGTCCGCAGGGCCCGTGGTGGACTACACGGCGGATGTGCCGGTCGTGGTGCCGACGCGCAAGCCGCGCCGCCGGGCCGTCGGTCGTCCTGCCGGACCGCCGGTGGACGACGTGAACTGATTACCACAATCGGATCCGAACCCGGGGCCCCCGCCGCATTCCGCGACGGGGGTCCCGCCTTTCGCGGGCACCGGTTTGGTCGGGGTGGTACCCGTCCTGTAATCTTGGACAGTCGCTGCCCGGCGACAGCGCTTATCCGCGCTGTATTCGTGACTCGGCTCGAAGCCGAGAGCCATCAGGTTGCTGAGGCGGCGGTGACTACCAGACCAGAGTGCTGTGGTTTCCAGCCGGAGTCATCCGTGCGGGAGCAGACAGCAGCGCGAGCACGAGCCGCGCACATGACAGGAAGAAGGGCAGCCGACCGATGGCAACGTACGCGATCGTCAAGACCGGCGGAAAGCAGTACAAGGTCGCGGTCGGTGACCTGGTGAAGGTCGAGAAGATCGAGGGTGCGCCGGGTTCGTCCGTGGCGCTGGCCCCGGTTCTCGTGGTGAACGGCGCCGAGCTGACCACCGATGCGGACAAGCTGGCCAAGGTTTCCGTGGCCGCCGAGGTGGTCGAGCACACCAAGGGCCCGAAGATCCGCATCCACAAGTTCAAGAACAAGACCGGCTACCACAAGCGTCAGGGTCACCGTCAGCCGCTGACGGTCCTCAAGGTCACCGGCATCAAGTAAGCCTTCGCGCTTTCTCGAATTACTTCACAGGAGTTCAGAAATGGCACATAAGAAGGGTGCATCCAGCTCCCGCAACGGTCGCGATTCGAACGCCCAGCGACTCGGCGTCAAGCGTTTCGGTGGCCAGACCGTTTCGGCGGGCGAGATCCTGGTTCGCCAGCGCGGCACGCACTTCCACCCCGGTGTGCTCGTCGGCCGTGGTGGCGACGACACCCTGTTCGCCTTGGCGGCGGGCAAGGTCGAGTTCGGCACCAAGCGTGGCCGCAAGACCGTCAACATCGTCGTTCCGGAGCCGGCCGAGGCCTGACCGCCTCTAGCCAATCCGAAACAGCTGAGCGGGTCAGGGTGCATTTCCCTGGCCCGCTTTTCGCGTTCCCGAAGGATCGCGTTCCCATAGCGCAGGTTTATTCGAGCGACCTGCAAGCAGTCGACGGCTACCACCGAGGAGGATGATTCGGACATGTCCAAATTCATCGACCGTGTCGTATTGCACGTGCGTGCGGGCAAGGGTGGTCACGGCTGCGCCTCCGTGCGCCGCGAGAAGTTCATGCCGCTCGGCGGTCCGGACGGCGGTAATGGCGGACGCGGCGGGGATGTGATCCTCGAGGTCGACTCGAATGTGCACACCCTGCTGGACTTCCACTTCCATCCGCACGCCAAGGCGAGCAACGGCAAACCGGGCGAGGGCAGTAACCGCGACGGGAAGCAGGGCACCGACCTGGTGCTGAAGGTGCCCGACGGGACCGTGGTGCTGGACGACGACGGTAAGGTGCTCGTCGATCTGGTCGGTGCGGGCAACAAGTTCATCGTGGCCCGTGGCGGACGCGGCGGACTCGGTAACGCCGCGCTGGCCTCGAGGGCGCGCAAGGCGCCCGGTTTCGCGCTGCTCGGTGAGGATGGTGAGGACGGCGATCTCGTCCTCGAGCTGAAGTCCGTTGCCGATGTGGGGCTGGTCGGGTTCCCGTCGGCGGGTAAGTCCTCGCTGGTGTCGGTACTTTCGGCCGCCAAGCCGAAGGTCGCGGACTATCCGTTCACCACGCTGGTGCCCAATCTCGGTGTGGTCTCCAGCGGTGACACCACCTTCACCATCGCCGATGTCCCCGGGCTGATTCCGGGCGCGAGTGAGGGGCGTGGTCTCGGGCTGGATTTCCTGCGGCATCTGGAGCGCTGTGCGGTGCTCGCACACGTTGTGGACTGTGCGACGCTGGAGCCAGGACGTGATCCGGTTTCCGATGTCGATGCGCTCGAGGCCGAACTCGCCGCCTACAAACCGGCTTTGGATGCCGATACCGGGCTCGGTGATCTGGCCGATCGGCCGCGCGTGGTGATCCTGAACAAGGTCGATGTGCCCGATGGCGCCGAGTTGGCGCAGATGGTCACGTCCGAATTCACCGCCCGGGGCTGGCCGGTTTTCGAGATTTCGGCGGTGAGCCGAGCGGGCCTGCGCCCCTTGACCTTTGCGCTCGCCGAGATGGTCGAGCAGTATCGGACCGCGCATCCGAAGGCTGCGCCGAAGCGTCCGGTGATCCGCCCGATCGCGGTGAACGAGACCGGCTTCAGTGTGATCGCCGACCCGGAGGAGCCGGGTGGCTTCATCGTGCGCGGGCCACAGCCGGAGCGCTGGGTGCGTCAGACCCAGTTCGACAACGACGAAGCCGTCGGCTACCTCGCCGACCGCCTGGCTCGCCTCGGTGTCGAAGACGAGCTGGTGAAGCAGGGCGCGAAGCCCGGTGCACCGGTCACCATCGGCGATGTCACCTTCGATTGGGAGCCGCAGATCTCCGCGGGTGTGGATATGGTTCCAACTGGTCGCGGGACCGATATTCGACTGGAGCAGAACGACCGGATCAGCGCCGCCGAACGCAAACACGCGTCCCGAGTGCGCCGCGGCCTGGTCAAGGACGACGAGGAATAACGTGCGAACCGCGGGCTTGTGGTGTGCGCCGGAGGCTGGCATGCCGTTTCGGCGAGCGCTGCGATTCGGTCCGCCCATTCGGCGAGTGTCGGAATTCGGTGGCGGCCAATGCGTTCGGGGCGCAGTGCTGCGCCCGGCGGATTCGGTCGCACTGGTGGGTACGACGAGTTCTTTTGCGGTACAGGGAGTTCGGTTGCGATGCAGGTGAGTTCGGGGATGGCTGGAGTGGTGTCGCAGTCTGGGCTGAGTGAGGCCAGGACGGCGATCGCTTCGGCGCGCAGTGTGGTGGTCAAGATCGGGTCTTCGGCGCTGACCAGCCTTAAGGGCGGGCTCGATATGGCGCGATTGGATCGGCTCGCCGATGCGGTGGAGGCGCGGATGCGGGCCGGATCCGATGTGGTCGTGGTGTCCTCCGGTGCGATCGGCGCCGGTATCGCGCCGCTGGGATTGACAAGTCGCCCAAGGGATCTGGCCACCAAGCAGGCCGCGGCCAGCGTCGGTCAGCTGGCCTTGGCGCATGCGTGGGGCACCTCGTTCGCGCGGTTCGGGCGCACGGTCGGGCAGGTGCTGTTGAGCGCTGACGATTTCTCACGTCGGGAACATCACCGCAACGCCCAGCGCACGCTGGACCGGTTGCGCTCGCTCGGCGCGGTCGCTGTGGTGAACGAAAACGACACCGTCGCAACGGAAGAGATCCGGTTCGGCGATAATGACCGACTCGCCGCGCTGGTCGCACATCTGGTCGGCGCGGACGCGCTGGTGCTGCTCTCCGACGTCGAGGGCCTCTACGACGGCGATCCGCGCAAGGGTGCCGCCACCTTCATCCCCGAGGTCCGCAGCAGCGCCGACCTCGACGGCGTCATCGCCGGCAGTGGCGGTGCACTCGGCACCGGTGGCATGGCCTCCAAGCTCTCCGCGGCCCGGCTGGCCGCAGACGCCGGCGTCCCCGTTCTGCTGGCCGCCGCCACCGAGGCCGATATCGCGCTCAGCGCCGGCACCGTCGGCACCGCGTTCGCCGCCCGTCCGGTCCGCCTCTCGGCCCGCAAATTCTGGGTCCGCCACGCCGCCGACAGTCGCGGTGCCATCCTCATCGATGAGGGCGCCGTCCAAGCCGTCGCCCATCGCCGACGCTCCCTCCTCGCCGCGGGCATTACCGGCGTCCGCGGCCGCTTCCACGGCGGCGACGTAGTCGACCTCATCGCCCCGGACAACCGCATAGTTGCCCGCGGCGTAGTCGAATACGACAGCACCGAACTCTCCGGCATGCTCGGCCGCTCCACCACCGAACTCCCGGACACCATGCAACGCCCGGTGATCCACGCCGACGACCTGGTCAAGGTCTGAGCCCTGCAGCGCGCCATCGGTCCTGTCGACACCGATCGGAGCGTCCGCCGGAATTCGAGTATCCGCGCGGTGGCCACCTCTCCGGCGAGAGAGCCTTGCGGCCGGCAACGATAGTTTGCCATCTGGCGACCCGAATTGCTGGTCTTTTGTCGGCCGGTGGCCCGCGCATGAAGAAGGTATGCGGAAAGAGACTGCTCGGCATTTTCCCATAAATGGGGAATGGCTGAACCATGCGAGATGAGTTGTGCTGCAGTAGTATCCGTTATTGGGTCCGTAAATAGTCGGACCCAGGAAGATTATTCTCGCCGCGCCCAGTATCGGGGGATACCCTACTTTTCATTTGCCTCTTTATGGGGTGAACCTGTGCTGCGCGAAAGGCGAGAACGAAGGAGGATTTGTCATGGGCAATCTTGCAGACCTCGCGGATCTGAAGCCGGAACAGTTGACCGAGGCCGCGAGCCCTGCGCTGCGCGCGGCGATCGAGCGGCATAGGGACGGCAACTCTTCGAGTATGAACTTCAATTCGTTTATCAACCCGGATTACTAGTCGGGTGCACGCGTGCGACGCGAACCGTCGCACGCGTGCCCAGCCCGGCCAAGTAAAATATGGGTTCGGTGCCCTTGGAGCTGTCTCGGCGCGAAGAATTGCGGCCTGCGGCGGGTTGGCTGCCGAGCGGCTGCGAAAATTGAGTGGCAGCCGCAGCCTTTCATGGAATCGACCCTGGAAGATTATTCTAGCCGCGCCCAGTATCGGGATACCTCATTTTTCATTTGCCTCTTTATGGGGTGAACCTGTGGTGCGCGAAAGGCGAGAACGAAGGAGCATTTGTCATGGGCAATCTTGCAGACCTCGCGGATCTGAAGCCGGAACAGTTGACCGAGGCCGCGAGCCCTGCGCTGCGCGCGGCGATCGAGCGGCATAGGGACGGCAACTCTTCGAGTATGGCCTTCCAGTCGTTTATCAACCCGGATAACTAGTCAGTGCACGCGTGCGACGCGAACCGTCGCACGCGTGCCCAGCCCGGCCAAGGAAGTGAAGTATGGGTTCGGTGCCCTTGGAGCTGTCCCGGCGCGAAGAATTGTGGCCTGCGGCGGGGTTGGATGTCGAGCAGCTGCGAAAAACGGGGTGGCAGCCGCAGCCTTTCGTGGAATTCGTCATCAAGATTCACAGCCGGTGTAATTTAGCTTGTGACTATTGCTATATCTACGAGATGGCCGATCAGAGTTGGCGTGATCAGCCGAAGACCATGAGTCATAAGGTGTTCGCCGACGCCTGCCGCATGATCGGTGATCACGCACGCCGATTCGACCTGCCCAGGGTGGACCTCGTGTTGCACGGTGGTGAACCACTGATGGTCGGTCATCGGAATCTCGCGGAATTCGCACGTACCGCGCGGGCACTGTTGGAACCGATAACCGAGGTGCGGCTGGGGATACAGACCAATGGAGTGCTGCTCGACGAGGAATTCGTCGACATCTGTGACCGGTGGAATATTCGGATCGGCGTCAGTATCGACGGGGATGAGAGCGGTCAGGACCGGCATCGCCGGGACCGGCGTGGCGAGGGCAGTTATAGCCGGGTGGTGGCTGGCCTGGCGCAGTTGGCGCCGCCGGATCGAAGGGCGCGGCTGTTTGCCGGCCTGCTGTGCACGATCGATATCGATAACGACCCGGTCCGGACGTACGAAGCGCTTTTGGCATTCGATCCGCCTGCGGTCGATTTCCTTCTACCGCATGGCAACTGGGCGACTATGCCCCCGAACCTGGTCGGCGGAGATGATGCCACGCCCTATGCCGACTGGTTGGTCGCGATCTTCGACCGTTGGTACCAGGCGCCCGAGGTAGAGACCGGGGTGCGGCTCTTCGAGAGCATTATCGCGTTATTGCTCGGTGGGCGGGCGGCATCGGAATCGGTTGGCCTCGAACCCGTTCGATTGGCAGTAATCGAAACGGACGGAACTCTGGAGCAGGTCGACGAACTGAAGTCGGCCTTCGCGGGCGCTACCAAGCTGTCCTGTTCCAAGCAGGGCAATCCGCTCGATGCGGCGTTGTGGGAACCATCCATGGTGGCGCGTCAGATCGGGGTCGACGCGTTGAGTCCGACGTGTCGCAGTTGCTCGATACACACCATTTGTGGCGGCGGTCACTACGTCCACCGGTACAGCGCGGACAACGGATTCCGCAATCCCTCGGTGTACTGCGCCGATCTGACGGCATTGATCCGGCACATCGGGTCGCGCCTCTTATCCGACGTCGACACCGCCAAGCTCGAGTGACAGGAGTAGGGATATGTCCACAACGGTGACCGGAATAGATGATGCCGCTATCTCTTTGAGTTCGGGATATGGCACCGAAACGGCGCTTGCGACGCTGGTGAGTGGAATGCTGACCACGCGAATGATCCTGCTGCGCACGCTCGTTGCCGAAGCCACGGTTCGGCCCGAGGTCAGCGATGGCGCCGGATTGCATGCGGCCTATCAGGCTCTCGCTGATCTACAGCGCACCCATCCCGCCGAAACCGCGGATCTGCTGGCGTACCCGCACCTCGGACCGTGGCTCGCCCACGTTCTCGGTCGCATATACGCCGACGATGATTCGTCGACGCCGCTGTGGGCGGATTGCGGCTACCTGGGCTGGCTCGCTGCCGCCGGTGGCATCGCATGTCTGCCGGACGGCTCGATGCGAGTCGTCGTTCGCAACGGTGTCGTGATGCTGCCGGGGATCGGCATGGCGCGGCTCGGGCCCGCCGACTTCTGCGGCCATTGCGAATTGAGCTGGGCCAGCGACGGCTCCATCGGTTTCACGCAGTCCGGCAGAAGTGTCCTCGTGCCGAGCCCGGACTACGAAGCTGACCCGGACTGGCTGCCGTTGCGACAGGTGCGCGGCGAAGCAGGTGAACACACGACGTTTCTGGACGACCTCGATCCGTTTCGCGATCTGGCCAAAGATCGGCCGGTGCCGCCGCGACTCACGGCAGGCCATGCGGAATTGTGGCAGCGGGACTTCGCTGACGCCTGGGCTCTGCTGCACCGTGACTTCGAGCGATACCTGATTCCGATGCGCAGCTGCCTGCGCACCGTGGCGCCGTTGACTGCGCGGCCGCATGCGGCCAGTACCAGCCACACCTCGTCCAATGGTGTCGGCTGCGTCTACACCACAGCACCTGCCGACTCCTGTCAGCTGGCGCTGACCATGATCCATGAGATCCAGCACACCAAGTTCACCCTGCTGATCGATCAGATCCTCCTATTCGACCAGGACCCGTCCTGTCGCTTCTATGCGCCGTGGCGTGACGACCCGCGTCCCATCATGGGTTTGGCGCACGGGATCTATGCCTTCTTCGGTGTCACCGATTTCTGGCGCGTCCATCGCAACGCCGAATGCCACGGTTCTATGCAGTCGCATGTCGAATTCGCATTGTGGCGCGTCCAGGTAGCGGGTGCTATCGAACAGGCGATGGAATCCGGATTGCTCACCGCAACAGGGGAACACTTGATGCGGACATTGCGCGATGGCATCGCCGACTGGGCGGCCGAGGAGCTGCCCCATGCGGCTGGGCTCGCCGCCTCCGAGATCTCCACAGCACACCGCACCTTCTGGCAGGTGCGCAACCTGCTGCCGGTGGCGGCGGATATCGATGAGTTGGCGGCTCGGTGGCGGGCCCGGGCGGCGCGGCCCGAAGCGCTGGCGCCGTCGGGGCCGGTCGATCAGGACTCGATTCCCGATAGCCATCGGCGCCTGCATCTTTCGGTCCAGCTGAAGGAGATCGACAGTGTCGCGGCAGCGGCGCTGTCGATCGAGGATCAGCCCGTCGGTGACAAGGCATACCTCGCGCAAGACCTCCCGCTTGCGGCAGCGTTGTATCTGGAGCAACTGCGTTCGGATCCGTTGCGGCCGCAGCTGTGGGCGGGGCTGGCACTGACGCTGCCGAAACTGAACCCCGATATCGACTTTCGCATCCTGAGTGTGCGGGCCGAAGTCGTGGCACGGCTCTATCAGGCATTGCGCTCGGAATCCGACGAGGTCGAGGTGCTCGAGCTGATCGACTGGTTGTCGGGCATCCATGGCTAGCGCTGGGCTGCGCGCCAACCGGAACTTCCTGTTGCTGTGGTCCGGTCACGCGCTATCGCAGTTGGGCTTCCATGGTGTCCGGATCGCCTATCCACTGCTGGTGCTCACGCTGACTGGTTCCCCAGCGGCTGCCGGATGGGTCGGCTTCGCCATTGCCGCGCCGAGCTTGATCTTCCAGATTCCGGCCGGAGTCGTCGCCGACTACGGCGACCGAATCCGGATCCTGGTGCGTTGCCAGCTGGTCGGGTTGGCTGCGACCGGGCTGGTCGCCGCGGCGATCTACGCGCGATTGCCAGGCCTCGTCGTGATTGCCGTCGCCGCAGCGTTCGTCGAGGGTTGCGTAAACGTCTTCGTCGGTGTGAGCGAGTTGGCGGCCGTGCGTGATGTAGTGGCGCCCGAACAACGGCCCGCCGCGTTCTCCTTCCTGGAGGCCGAACAGCCGATCGCAGCTCTTTTCGGTCGGGCGGCTGGTGCCACCGTGTATGGCGTCGCGCGCTGGCTACCCTTCGTGGCCAACGCGGTGTCATATGTGGTCTGTCTCATCACACTGATGCTGATTCGGCAGGTCTCGGGCACGCCGTCAGCAGCTGACCGAACAGCCCGGCCTTCGACGGCTCGAAGTATCGCGGACGGATTGCGCACGGCGTGGTCTGATCGATTCCTTCGGGCCTCGACGACAATGATCGCTGCGTCGAATGCCGTTATCCAGGTGGTGCTGCTGCTGATCATGGTCGAGCTGGCGGCAAGCGGGTACTCCGCATGGATCATCGGGCTGGTCCTCGGGTCGGCGGGTCTCGGCGGCATTCTCGGTGCCGCCGGCGCTGCCCGGCTGATCGCCCGCTTTCCGATCCGGCTTGTCTATCGGGTTGCGCTCTGGGTGTGGACCGCGCTACTGGTACCAATTGCGTTGAGCACCAATCCTTTTGTGTTGGCCGCCTGCTGGGCGGGGATCGGAGGGATCGGCGTCGTCAGCAATGTGGCATTGACCGTGTACCGGGTCGAAGTCATCCCCGAGCAGATCCTCGGTCGCGCGGTCGCGGCCATGGGTTTGTTCTGCAACGCCGCCGTCGCGCTCGGTGCGCTCGGCGCGGGCTATCTGCTGTCCACCCTCGGCATCGTGGTGACCCGATGGGGCGCGTTGGCTGCGATGCTCGCCCTGGCAATCTGCGCGGGCACCAGCATCGTTGCGCACCGGTCCGCGACCCCAGCTCCGGTATCCGCGCCCTGACGCTGGCTGCTCTTCGGCGTGGGGGTCTCATGTCTCCCCGCCGCTCACTGGCCGAAGCAGCTCGCACCCGCGAACGGATCGTGCGGACTGCTGCCGAGGAGGCATCGAGCATCGAGTTGGAAGAACTGCTGGCGCGATGCCAACGATGGGAAGCGGGCGTCGACCCCAACGGGCAGTGCCAGCCGCGGTCGAAACGGCATGACGACAAAACAATCGCGGTGATGTGGCTCGGATCAGCTGCGGGTGGATGCGTTGACCAGTGCGGAGCTGCTCATCGCTGACTGCCGTCGGGGGTCGGGATGACGCCTGGTTGGTTGCTGGTCGGTGAGGGTTGGGAGGGGCCGGTTTGGTCGGGGATCGGGCCGGTGATGCCGGGCTGGCCGCCTGGGTCGGGGAAGGGAGAGGTTGGTCCCGACGGGGCGGGGGCCGGGGGCGCCGCAGGTAGGGGTGCCTGTTCGGTTGGGGGTGCTGGCGCGGAAGGCGGTGGCTGCTGCGTTGGGGGCGGTGCCTGTTGGGGCGGAGCCGGAGGGGGTGCCTGCTGGGTTGATTGCTCCGGTGTCGGGGTGGGCTGCGGTGCCGGGGATTCCGGTGCCGCGGGTGCCGGGGAGGGCAGTGGGGCGGGGGCAGGCTGAGGCGATGGAGCCGGGGCAGACTGCGGTGCCTGGGAATCCGGGGTGCCGGGTGCCGGTGCGTCCGGAGTTGGTTGTGGTGCTTGTGATTCCGGCGAGGGGGCAGGCACCGGTTCCGGTGTGCCAGGGGCGGGAGCTGGCTCCGGAGTTGCCGGTGCTGGCGTGGGCTGCGGCGCTTGTGATTCCGGTGTCGATGGGGCTGGCGCTGGTGTGGCTGGGTCCGGAGTTGGTTGTGGTGCTTGTGATTCCGATGTCGACGGTGTTGGCTCCGGCACCTGTCCGTCGGGGGCTGGTGTTGGTTCGGTGGCTTGATCGCTGGGCTCGGTGTACTGCTGCTGCGAGTGCTGGGGTGCCGACGGTGTCGTGCCCGGTGTGCCGGGTAATGCGGGTGGTGCGGGGAGAGTGGGGACGGCGGTGCCTGCCATGTGGTAGGCGGGTTTGTAGATCATGTTCATGGCGAGGACGGCTTCTTGGCGCAGCGCCTCGTCGGCCATGTGCGCATTGATCACATTGGCGGCTTCGAGCAGTCGGGCGATGGCGCCGATCGGGCCCGAATTGCCCGGCGGCACCACGGCGATCTTCACCGCTTCCGCCGCTGCGGCCACCGCGCCGAGGCGGGCGCCGACCTGTCCCATGATCGCGGCGAGTTCATCGACGGAGTCGGCGTAGCTGCGGGCACTCGCATATGCGGCTTCGGCGGCGGCGCCCTCCCAGGCCATCGAATTCATCACCCGATCCGAGCCGGCGCGGGTCAGCGGAAACGAACTGGCCAGCGTCCCTGCGACTTCCAGCCACGTGACCGATGCATTGAGGATCCGCCCGGCATCGATCTGTTGGGTCTTGGCGTAGATCTCCTCGTGCGTCATCGACTCGAAATGCTCCATCGAGTCGATGTAATCGGGATCATTGCCGGGCCTGCCCGTCGCCCGACCACCATCTCTCGTGGAATCGTTTGGCGATGCTGTACTCATGACCGCGCCTCGCTGACGCTCGGCCCCGCTATTCCCACCGCGCGCTGTGTCCCGATTCGCGCACCGAGCGTCCGACAGTCGAAATCACTCCGCGATCCGGCGCTCATCGCGGCACCCGCGTCTCGATAGCCCGCAGCGCCGCGGCGTTCGCGGCGTCGGCCTCCTCGAACAGCCCGCCGCTGATCAGGAAAGCTTCCTTCATGCGGTAGGCGGCTTCGATGTAGTGATCGAGCAGGGTGGCGGCGTCACGGGCCTTGTGCGCGAATCCAGCCTGCAACTGCTGTGCGGAGATGAATCCACCGAAGCCATCCAGCTCGCCCACCGATTCGAGGCGCTGGCGTAGCTGGATGAGCCGGTCGGCCTGGTTGTCGTACATTTCGGCGCAACGTCGCGCCGCGTCCGGATCGAACCTGATGGTGCCTGCCTGTGCCTGCTGTTTGAAGCGGGCGATATCGGTTCGGCTGCTCTCGATCGTCATGCACCACACCCCCCGGGGATCGGTCGGTTCGCCTCAGACTAACCGTTACCCGTGCCTCCGGATGAAATAGTTCCGGTCGGTGCGAACTATTGGGCCGGCGCGGGAATGCGTTTCTGCAGCTGCGTCGCGAGTTGTCCGGCCGAGGCCGGCACGATGTGCACGGTTTCGCCCGCTTTGATCAGGTAGCGCCCGTCGCCCTTGACATCGATCCAGGTGTAGTGGATCGGCGGCTGCGGTGACGGGTGGTCCAGCCGACCCTCGATCCGGATATGCCCCTCGGCGGTGTGCGGCTTCAGCAGCAGCCGCCGTATCGCCGGCACCATCCGCTGCGATACGACCACCGTCTCGTCATCGCGGATCGCATCGGCGGATGCCGCCCGCGCGGGTTCGTGTCCGGCCGGGACCGCGGGCAGCAATGCGGCGATCCGAGTGCCGAGCTTGGCGCTGTGCCCGATCGAAAGTCTTACGCACCCACCGAAATCCGGTCCGGAACCGGGTTCCTGGATAGCCAGGACGGCGCGATCGTAGATCGCACAGGCCAGCAATCGGATTTCGCTGCCGGAACCATGTCCGCCGCCGATCGCCACGATCCTGGTCTGCGGTGCGGCCAAGATCCGCAGGCACGCCGACAGGTCCGGATCGCTGCGCAGCGGTAATCGCTCGTCCAGCTGTGCGCGCAATGTGTCGGCCTCGGCCTCGGTGCGCGGCGTCTCGAGAATGCGCAGCGGGTACGGGTGACGATCCACTTCGGTCTCGCGCCAGATATGGGCGAACTCGTCCGGGGTGAAGGTCCAACTCACGCCGAATTACTCCTCACAACCACGAACGTCCGGGCTCCTGCTGGCGACTGCTTGCAGGTCGCTCGAGAGGGCCAGCCTACTGGTGCCTCGAAGCGTTCGAACCAAGTCTGCGGCAAGCAGTACCACAGGATTGCGGGCTAACGTCGAAAGCAAAAAGTCGGATATATCCGAACAACCCCTTACGCTTTGCTCCGCCTTGTTGCGCATGAGCGCCTGCTCCGGTGCGGTGAACGGGGGTGATGGGAGAGAAGCTTTGCAGGTACTTGGACCCTGGACCGACTCGGCGACATTCGCCGCGCTGGCCGGGGGTAAAGCACGTGGGTTGTACACCTTGCACAATGGTGGCTTCCGCGTCCCCGACTGGGTGGTGGTCGGCACCGATGTATTCAACCGATTCCTTGTCGAGACCACCGCGGATGGCGATGTGGCCGCTATTGTGATGGATGTCACATCGTCGGACGACTTGGATTCGGCGCTGGCCGCTGGTGCGAAACTACGCGCGGCGATCACCAATGCGCCACTGCCGCAGCCGATTCTCGACCTGATCGCCGATGCTTACGGCCGCGTCGGCACGGGTGCGATTGCGGTTCGATCGTCAGCCGTCGTCGAGGACGGTCCCGGCCATTCCTACGCGGGCCAGTTCGACTCGTTCCTCAATGTCAACGGCGTGGATGCGGTCGCTTCGCGCGTGCGCGACTGCTGGGCTTCGGCCTTCTCGGAACGGTCCATCCGCTATGCCTTCGCGCACGGCCAGCCGCGCACCGATGCCATAGCCGTTGTCCTGCAACGTCTTATCGTTGCGCAGGCGAGCGGGGTGATGTTCACCGCGAACCCGATCAGCGGTGCCGCAGACGAATTGGTCGTGAGCGCGGTGTACGGGCTCGGCGAGGGGCTGGTCTCGGGTGCGGTGGACGCCGATTCGGTTGTGGTCGACAAACCCTCCGGTACGGTGCTGGAAACGACTGTGGGGGACAAGGATCGCAGCTATGCACCCGCGGGGGAGCAGGGCTGTGCGGTGCTCGAGGTCGAGCAGCAGCGCCGTCAGCGTGCCGTGCTCGCCGATGCCGAACTGGCCGAGTTGGTGGAGTGGGGACGCAAGCTGGAGGCCGATTTCGGTGCGCCACAGGACATCGAGTGGGCCATCGATGCCGATGGCCTCTGGTTCCTGCAGTCGCGGCCGATCACCACGGCGGTCACCGACAGCGCGGTGCGCGCTGCGGTACTGCGGGGCGCCGGTGAGGTGCTCGCCGACGGCGACGAGCGAATCTGGGACAACTCCAACATCATCGAGAGTTTCAGCGGTATCACCTCCCCGCTGACCTACACGACTGCCGCTGATATCTACGGCCGCGTATATCATGGTTACGCGAAGTCGCTGCGGGTGCCCGCCGAGCAACTGCGCCAGACTGATCGCTGGACTCCGGTGCTACTCGGTTACTTTCACGGCCGGGTCTATTACAACCTGCTGCACTGGTACCGGATGGTTGGCATCGCACCCGGGTATCCGTTGAACCGGAAGGTGTTGGAGGCGGCGCTCGGCGTCGACGAACCGCTGCCCGACGAGGTTGCGAAAACTTTGCGCCCGTTCATCTTCCGTACGCCACTGGCCCGGCTGCGGTCGCGGGCGATTACCACGGTGACCTATGTGCGGCGGCTGTTCGGTATCGACGATATGGTCGAGCGCTTCATGACCGACTTCTATCGCGTCTACGACGAATACGATGCGCTCGATTACTCGACGCTGACCGGCGAACAGGCCTACGCGGCCTATCGCAAGGTCGATCGCGAACTGGTCGAGCGCTGGGGTCCGCTGATGGTCCTGGATGCGATCCTGTTGACCTGCACCGGTCTGATGTATCTGCTGACCAAACTGTTGTTGCCGAAGGCGCCGGAGTGGTTCCTGTATGCCGTCGTCGGTCCCGGTGCGGATGTCGAATCCGCCGAACCGGCGCGCGCCATGACCGAGCTGGCGCAGTTAGCTCGCCGCGATCCCGAACTGGTGTCGTTGATCAATTCGACCGCGCCGGAACAGATTTACGATGCGCTGCGTGACCGCACCGAATTCCTCGGCCGGATCGACGATTACATCGATCGCTACGGCTACCGCAGCCTGGACGAGCTGAAACTGGAAACCCCGGATCTGCGTGAGGATCCCGCGAGCCTGTTCATCATGCTGCGCAGCGCGATCGGCCGGGTCGGGGAGGCGGCGCAGCACAGCCGCGGTGCGGAGGCCGACGAGTACCTCGACGCAGAGCTGCGCGGCTTCCGGCGGCGGATCTATGAACGCCTGCGCGGCAAGGTGAATCGGTGCGCGGCGCATCGAGAGCGGCTGCGGTTCTGTCGCACCAGGGCATTCGGCATGGTCAAGCGGATGATCCGGGTCATGGGCCGGGATCTGGTCGCGCGCGGTGTCATCGACGAATTCGACGACGTCTTCACGCTGACCGTCCAGGAGTTGCGCGGCTGCTACGAGGGCGCCGATACGGGCGGTCTCGGCGATCTGGTCGCCGCACGGAAAGCACAGCGCGCCAGGGACGCCGAGTTGGTCGCCCCGGCCCGCTTCGTCACCTCCGGGCCGACATTCGGGCGCGCCGAACTCGCGCGCCAAGGCTGGGTGCCGATCACCGACACCCCGGCCGCGACCGTCGGCACCGTGCTGCCCGGCACGCCGTCGGCATCCGGAATCGTCGAAGGCGCCGCGGTGGTCGTCGACGAGCCACGCGATGTGGCTGGCGGCATTCTGGTGGCATACCGCACCGATCCCGGTTGGGTCGCCGCACTGCCCTCGGCATCGGCGCTGGTGATCGAGCGCGGCAGCCCCCTCACCCATGTCGCGATCGTGGCGCGGGAGTTGGGAGTACCGACGGTGGTTCAAGTCAAGGACCTGACCAAGAAAATACGTTCCGGCATGGGGATACGGGTCGATGGCACGAACGGTACCGTTACTGTGCTTTCGGGAGGAGATTCAGCGGAATGAAGCTTGGTAAAGACGTTGCTGCAGTACGAAATTGGCTGGCCGATCCGGCGCACGACGCCGGAATCCACTTTGCCGACGAGGCCGACGGCTGGGAGTACCGCAGCTATTCCGAGCTCGCGGAGCTGACCTGGGCGATCGCGGCGCGCATGCGCGAACACGGTATGGGCAGCGGCGATGGCGCGTGCGTCATCATGCCGACCGGGTTTTCCTGTGCGGCAGCGTTTTACGCGGTGTGGGCCTGCGGTGGGATCTTCACCCCGGTCGCGCCGCCGATGTTCGGTGATCTGGACCAGATCATCGCGCATATCGCGGCAATTCTGGAGCAGGCCCGGCCGCGACTGGTGGTCACCTCGATCGAGTTCGAGCAGTTGGTGCGCCAAGCGGCGGAGGCGGCCGGCCGCACCGATGAGCCACTGGTGATCGACGCCGCGAATCTCGATCCCGCGCCGGTAGAGCGCGAATTCGGTGAGCCCGACGAATGTGCGCTGCTGCAATTCACCTCCGGGTCGACCGGAACGCCGCGTGGGGTGCGGGTCAGCTGGCACAACCTGGCCAACAACGTCGCGATGATTTCGACGCTGCTCGGCTGGCGGCACGGCGATGCCATGGTTTCCTGGCTGCCGCTCTATCACGATATGGGCCTGGTCGGCGCATTCCTCACCACCGTGACCAATCAGGGCGAGCTGTATCTGATGCGCCCGGACCAGTTCGTCCGCGATCCGGCGCGCTGGCTGCGCGCCATGTCGCACGCACAGCACAGTCCGTCGCCGTCGTTCGCGCTCGGTTATGTCGCGCATCGGGTCGCGCCGGAGGAGATCGCGGAGCTGGATCTGTCCGGCTGGCGTACGCTCGCCGTCGGTTCCGAGCCGGTCGAGATGGCCGATCTGCAGTCCTTCGCCAATCTCGCGGGCCGACAAGGTTTTTCGACCTCTGCGTACACTCTCGCCTACGGTCTGGCCGAGGCCACGCTGATGGTCACCTCCTCCGCGCGCAACCGGCCCATCACCGCGCTGCGGCTGGATAATCCCAGTCTGCGTTTCGGCCAACCGATTACGATCCTGGCCGAGGAACTACTCGATGACACCCACCGCGTCGAGGGCTCCGGGTGGATCACCGGACTCGGCTACTCGACGCCGGAATCGACGGTGCGAGTGGTCGACGAAGACGGTCGGGAACTGCCGGACGGCACCCTCGGCGAGATGATCGTCGTTGGGGATTCGGTCGCGCTGGGTTACTCCGGCGAGCCCACCACCGGATCCTCCACCCGGATCGTCGACAAGGTGCTGTTCACCGGCGATGCCGGATTCCTGTACAATGGTGAGGTTTTCGTACTCGGCCGGATGGGCTCGAGCCTGAAGGTGCGCGGTCGGTCGGTGTTCATGGAGGACATCGAATCCCGGGTGGCCCAGGAAACCGGAATTACCAAGGGCAAACTCGCCGCCGTCGCGATCACCGAGGCCGGTGCCCAGGGCATCGCACTGTTCGCCGAATCGGCACCGGGCGAGTGGATTGCCGAGGCGCGCAGGATCATTCGCGGAGAACTCGGACCCGCGCAGACGGTGACCATTGTGACCGGCCCGCGCGGCACCATCCGCCGTACCTCCAGCGGTAAACCGCGGCGTCGGCATATGTGGCAACTGTTCGAGGACGGTGCGTTGGCGGGTGCGGTGTTGCATGCCGCCGATGCGGCCACCGCGACGGAACCGCGGACCGACCGAGCGGTTACCGGCGATGCCGTGCCCGAGCCCGCGCTGCCTGCCGAACGAGTACGACAGTTGCTCGATCGGGCCTTGGAAAGCGTTGCGGTACCGCGAGATTCGACCATGCTGTTCGAGGGCTCGCTGGCTGAGGGCTTCGGCAATGCCGGATCCGATGTCGATTTCCTGGTAGTCGCACCCGGTGACGAGGAGTTGCCGACGCTGCCGACGGTGTTGTTCATCGATGGTCGGCGCGTGGAGGTGCGGACGCGGTCCGAGGCGCAGCTGCGCAATCAGCTCGAGCTGACGGCGAGTGGTTCGGACGAGATCGACGAGGATCTGCTCAACCGGTGTCAGCGATTCCTGCGTGCCACGGTGGTCCGGTCCGGGGCACCGGATGTCGTGGAATTGCGTGCACTGCTGCCGCATTCGCGGTTCACGGCGCTGGTGGCCGACTGGTGGGCCCGGCGCGCGACGCAGGCACTGCGCTACGCGGTCGCGCTGCGGGCACTGCACGCCGAGGCCGAGGCCGCCGACTGGGCCCGCGACGGCCTGCTCCAGGCCATGAAGGGCTGGGCCGCCGGCAAGGGCGAAAGCTATCTGGAAACCAAATGGCTGCCGCACCAACTCGACCGCATCGGAACCGACGCGCTCATCGATCGCTATCACGAACTCACCAGGTCGACCGAGCAGGTTGCGTGGGAACAGGTTTGGGAGCTGGCCGCGGAGCTCGGTGTGTCCGAGATCACCGATGATCCGCACCAGATCCTCTTCGCACGCCGACCAAAAGTCACCACCTGGACGATCGGCGGGCGCATCCATGTGATCCGCGACGACCGCGACGTCTTCGCACTATCGGACAGCGCGGCCCGTGCTTGGCGTTCGGTGGTGTTCCGACATTCGCTACGCGATGTCCTTGGCCGCGCCGAATATGACATCGCCGGGGATCTGGTCGAGTTCCTCGGGCTCGGTCTGGTCGGATTGCAGTGGCGCGGTGGCGACCTCATCGATCCCGCGCTGGCCATGTGCAAGCCGGTCAAGCCGTACACCCCGGTGCCTTATGCGGCCGCGCCCGCCCTCGGCCTGACCGGTGCTACCCGCGACGAAGTAGTCGCGACGTTGTCGCCCCTGCCCGCAACCAGATTCACCGAATGCGCATTGAATCTGGTGTGGTCCAATGTCGTCTTGGAGAATGCCAGGGAGGACCTGGCGGGTGCGGTCAAGAACTCCCAGGGTGCGGTCGCCGATATCGCCGCACATCGGCTGATCGCCATGGCGGTCCGTGTCCTGTTGTCCGCATTCGGGATTCACCCGCTGCCCGCCGATGTGGCGCCCGTGCAGACTGTTCGGCGGCTGTTACCGGACCACGCCGTGCGTCGTGACGATCTGTTGACGCAGCTGGAATCGGCACGGCAGGTCCGCTTCTCGGCGATAGTCGAGACGGGCGGTGATACGCTTGCGGGCCTCGCGGTGCTGGACGACTTCGTCACACTGGTCCGGCGGGTCGCGTCGGGGGCGGAGACAACGGGATTCCCGGCTTCCTTCGATTCGCGTGAGCAGTGGCGGCGCACGCTGGCGATCGGTTACGACTGGTTGCGCATCGCCGGGTATCTGAATACCGACCTGCCCCTGGACGAGGCCCGCGATCTGCTGACCTCCGGTGGCCAACAACCGCATCTGCGGGAAGGAGAGTCATGAGGGCAGCATCGTGTAGCGATTCGATGACGGGTGGCGGCCTGGTGCCGGATGGGCCCGCGGTGGCCGACACCACGACTGCCGACAAGGTGCGCCGGATCGTCCTGGCGATGGCCCCGCAACCGCCGGCCGAATTGTCCGACGAGCACCGCCTCGTGGAGGATCTCGGGTTCGATTCGCTGCGTCTGATGGAACTCACCGTCGTCCTGGAGCGTGCGTTCGCGCTGCCGCGCTTCCGGCCCGAGGAACTGGTGGGTGTGCGCCGCGTCGATGCGGTGATCGCCCTGATCTCGGGCACTGTGGCGGCGGCCGACGCGTCCGGCGAGGTGCCACGATGAGTCCTGGCGATACCGTGCTGGTGACCGGTGCGGCCGGGTTGGTCGGTGCCGAGGTCGTGGCCAGGCTCGCGGCCGCGAGTCGACCGGTTGCCGCTGTGCTGCACCGCAATTCGACCATTGTGCGCAATGACGGCACGCTGATCGAGGCCGGTACAGTCGTCGCGGGCGACGTGCGCGCGCCCGGATTCGGCCTCGCCGAGCGCGATGCCGAGGATCTGGCCGAGCGGGTCGGCATCATCGTGCATTGCGCGGCGACAACGGCATTCGACGCGTCGGCGGCGGACTACGAGGAACTCAATGTCGTCGGCACCGCGAATGCCATTGCGCTCGCGCGACGGTGGGAGGTGCCGCTGGTGCATGTGAGCACCGCATATGTCTGCGGCATGCGCGGCGGCACCCTTGCCGAGGACGAACTCGACGCCGGTCAAACCTTCGGAAATGGATACGAGGACAGCAAGTTTCGCGCCGAGAAGCTGGTCCGCGCGGCTGGTGAGCAGGGCCTGCGGTGGGCGATCGTGCGGCCCGGCATCGTGACCGGGGCGAGCGATACCGGCACCATCCGGGAGTACAAAAATCTGTACACCGTGGTGAAACTCATGGTCGAGGGCAAATTGCGTTCGCTGCCCGGCCGCTACGACGCGACACTCTCGCTGGCGCCGGTCGACCATGTCGCCGATGTCATCGCCGCGGCCGTACTGGATTTCGACTCCGTACACCATCGCACGCTGCACGCGCTCGGCCGCGATACCCTGTCGCTGCGCGAGGTCTCCGATGTGCTCGCCGAATATCCGTCGTTCGAGGTCGCCACGTTCGTGCCCGAGTCGACCTTCGCCGAGGACGACCTCGAGCCGATCGAGCGGGAGTACTACCGCCGCATCGGTTCGCTCTACACCAGCTATTTCCGGCGGCGACTGGTGTTCGACACCACCCACGCCGACGTGCTGCTCGGCAAACCGTCCCCGGCCAGCGGCAAGGAGTATCTGCGGGTACTGCTGGACTACTGCCTGGAATCGGGATACCTGGGTATACCGCTGCCCTCGATAGCGGACATCCTGGCCAGCAACGACTTCGACGGAGCCGCCCCATGAGCGAGCGAACCGAAGATGCAGCTGCGACAACGCCCGAGTCGCTGCGGGCACTGCTCAGCGCGTTGACGCCATCGCCGCAGAAGGTCGATGCCTACGTCGCCGACACCTATGTCCAGGAATCGGTGGACCAACTCGACCGACTCGGTGTCGATGCGGCCACATTCGCCAGGGAGCATTCGCTACTGCTGCTCAAGCCGGACGCGATCGTCGCGCGCTCCGTGGAGCCGACGCTGAATTGGCTGGCCGACAACGGTTTTCGGGTGGTCAGCGCCTTCCGTCTCCCGGTGGACCGGCATGTGGCCCGCGCACTGTGGTACTTCGCCTGGAATATCGCCTCCCCTGAACGCCGCCGCCTGGCCGATCTGCTGGTCGCCATCTCGGATGTGCTCGTCCTCGTTGTGCATGCCCCCGACGGTGAACTGCCGGTGCCGGTGCGGCTCACCGTGGCGAAGGGCGCCACCGATCCGCGCAAGCGCCGCCCGGGTGAATTGCGGTATCTGCTCGGCCGCCACAACTATCTGCTGAACCTGGTGCATTCGCCCGACGATCCCGCCGACGTACTGCGGGAACTCGCCATCTACCTGGACGAATGGAGCCGGGCGGCGGTGATCGCACAAGCCTGCGCCGGTGCGGACCGCGCGGCGGAGGCGGCCGCGATCGCCGAGGAACTCTATGCGCGCACACCGGCGCGCAGCTTCGATCGGGCGGACGCGCTCGACCGGGTGCTACACGATTCGGCACGGGGCGGTAGGTCGGCCCCACCCGGCTTCGATCCGGCCTCGGATGCGGACTGTGCGCAGTTGCTGCATCTAGCCTGGGCCGATGGCCGCGAGCTCGACCCGTGGTCGGCGATCGTACTCGGGTCCTATGTACTTCCCATGCGGACCGGTACCGCGTCGCAGACGTTGCGACCGGTGTCCGCCGAAGAATGGTTGGAGGGTCGAACGTGACCATAGAAGCGGCCGCCGTGCAGTTGGCGAGCCATACCCGCACCATCTCCCGGGAACTCGCACACCGGTGCGCGGTCTCGGAGGTGTTCGTCACCTCGCTGGACGCCGTGGCCGAACACACTTTCGTCGCGGGGGCCCAACTGCCCAGAATGCACGCGTATTACGGCGATCACGCCGGATCGCTCGCGGTGCGCCATGATCCGCTGGTGGTCATGGAGGCGGCCCGGCAGGCCGCCATCGCATTGACGCACACGTTCTATGAGGT
This sequence comes from Nocardia sp. NPDC049707, assembly GCF_040674855.1. Classification (NCBI taxonomy): domain Bacteria; kingdom Bacillati; phylum Actinomycetota; class Actinomycetes; order Mycobacteriales; family Nocardiaceae; genus Nocardia; species Nocardia sp. NPDC049707. The sequence goes on from NZ_JBFANN010000008.1 coordinate 121,639, forward strand.
GCCGCCCGAGATGGCCTTCGTGGTACGCACCTTCAATGGCACCGGATCCGACACCGCCGCGTGGGAGGTGCGCACCGCACCCGCCGATCTGGTGATGCATGTGCGAGTTCCGCAGCGTCATCAGCGTGGTGGTGTGCTGCAGGGGGTGGATATGGTGCTCGAGATCGAATCCGACGGCGTGCCGATGCTGACGGTCGACGGATCCTTCTCCTGGGTGACCGCACGGCAGTGGTCGGCGCTGCGCAGCGGATTCCGGGAAAGCCTGGGGCTCGGCCCGTTTCGTGGTGCCTCGGCACTCACCGAACGCGCCGCACCCGCCGCGGTCGGCCGGGAGAACTGGCGCAACGTAGTGATCGGCCCGCCGGTGCGCGACGGTGCGACCGCACGGGCACGACTGGTACCCGATCTCGGCCATCCCTTCCTGTTCGACCACCAGCTCGACCATGTGCCCGGCAGTCTGCTCATCGAGGCCTGCCGTCAGACCGCATTGTCGATGCTCGTGCGCGACCTGCCCCAACTCGCATGTGTGGCAAGTGCTTTCGAACGATTCGTCGAGCTGGACCTGCCGGTGGAATGCACCGCGGAGATCACCGACCAAGGCGCGGGTACCACCGTGATCCAATGCGAGATCCACCAGGCCGACGCCGTGGCCGCCCGGATCGATCTCGAATTCGCCGAGGACGCACTGATTTCCGAGGTCGATAGCGAAGGAGTCTGATGGGCGCGGAGTTCTCGGGCACCGATCTGCTGACCACTACCCGCGCCTTCCGCCGCCGCCTCGACCTGACCCGTCCGGTCGCGCGTCAGGACCTGCTGGACTGCCTGGATATCGCGGTACACGCGCCGAGCGGCACCAACCGGCAGCCGTGGCGCTTCCTGGTCGTGGTGGATCCGGCGACCAAACAGCAGATCGCCGAGTACTACCGAAAGGGTTTCGCCGCTTACCTTTCCGCGCGCACACCTCGTCCGGACCAGCTCGGTGATCTGGCCTCCGGGCAGCACCTCGCGGCGCATCTGCACGAGGTGCCCGCGCTGGTCATCGTGTGCTCGCTCGGTCGCCCGCCCGCGGACGCGTCCCCGGCGCTGCTGGCCAGTTTCTACGGCTCGATCTACCCGGCGGTCTGGAATTTCATGCTCGCGCTGCACGAACGTGGGCTGGGCTCCACCATGACCACCGCGCATCTGGCCTATGAGCGCGAGATCGCCGATCTGCTCGGGATTCCGTTCGAGCAGGTCACCCAGGTCGCGATGCTGCCGGTCGCGCATCTGCTGCCGGGCACGCGCGGGCCGGGGCTGCGGCGCACACCTGCCGCGGAGGTGACGATGTGGGATCGGTGGACCGAGGCATGAGCGAGCGAATCAGGTCACCGCGCATCCCGGAGTTGAGCGCCGGCGGGGCTCGGGCATGAGCGCCGCCGCCGGGACATCGTCCTCCGGCCTGCTCGACTCCGCTGTCCGTATCGGGCGCTTCACCGCGGTCATGTACAAACCGCACTACGTCCTGTACGGCGTGCTCTGGGTGCTGGCCCTGGAGGGCACCGCGGCCCTGGTGTCACAACCGGATTCGGCCTGGCATCCGACCGGGGCCACGGTTCTGCGCATCGTCGTCGTCGCCTTCGTCCTGCTGTATCTGCGCATGGTCGACGAACAGAAGGACCTCGACTACGACCGCGTGCACAATCCGGACCGCCCCTTGGTCACCGGCGCGATTTCCGCGACCGAACTCCGAGCCGCCATGGCGGCCATCGCCATCGGTGCGATCGCCGCCAGCCTGATGCTCTCGGTGATCTCCGCGCTCATGATCGCCGCCGTTCTCGCCTACGGCTTGGCGCTGTGGGGGCTCGAGCGGATATCGGCGACCATCCGAACCGATATCCTGGCGAATCTGGCGGTCACTTACCCGGTCCAGCTCCTGGTCACCGCCTATGTGGTCCTGTCCGCCGCCGACACCGGCGAGGTCCGCGCCGCCTGGAAGACCGCGGCCGTCGCCCTGATCTTCGCGGGCTCGTTCCTGCAATTCGAATTCGCTCGCAAAACCTCTCGCACACCACGCACCGATGAGCACTTCTACTCCAATGCGCTCGGCGCGACCGGCAGCACGGCCTTCGGACTGGTGTGCGCGGCCGTCGCCGCCGCCACCGATATCGCCCTCGTCCAGCCATGGACGTACCCGTCCGCGCAGGCGATGGTCGCCTGGATTCCGTTGGCGCTTTTAGCGCTTCCTATCTGGGGCGCGGTGAAGTTCGCCAGCGGCAGCAAGCCGGACTATCCGGTACTCCCGGCCGTCCTGTTCATCCTGACGCTGTACGTAGTGCTGATCGTGCAGGCGATCACCCTGACGTAAGTCCAATGGCCGCAGCCAATTTCAGCCCGTGGGTGAGCACGCCGCCTCGAGTTCGACACCCGTCTCGACGCGCACCACATCAGTCGCACATCGGCGCTCGTTGCTTCGCCGTCGAAGCCGATTGTGCATCGGCCGATCTCCTGATCAGGCGCGGTGCCGACGAAGATGGCGTAATCATGGCCAAATCCGCACTGGCACCGGCAGAGTCCTACGGTATGGGCCCTGGGGAGCGCATGTTCGCCCTTGCCGCGACTCCGCTAGACCTCGCGACCTTTCATCACGGGAACGAGAAGTCGCCAGCCTCATCGCGGCCGGTAAGAGCAACCGCGAGATCGCGACCGCATTGGTGTTATCCGAGTGCACGGCGCAGAACCACGTCCAGCACATTCTGACCGAATTGGGATTCACTGAAAGCAGCCAGATCGCGGTCCGGGTGAGCAAGAACCCCGGCCATTGACCGGCGCGAACTGCGAATACGCGCAGACGTGGGTCAGGTAACGGTTGTGTTGCCATGGGCTCACGCCAGCGTTGAGCCCGCCGAAATTGGGAATCCCTGGTCACACGTCCCGTGAGCGGAATGAGGTGCCACATGAACACAGTGGTATGCGGCGACTGCTGGCGTCGCGAAAACTTGACGTTCGCACAGCGACTCGACCCGGCATTCATCCGGCCCGGATTTGGCTATCTGTGCCCGGAGCATCGTGCCTGCCGAGCCGAAACGCTCGGTCGGCCCGAAACCGGACAATCGGCGGCGTGAACCCCCGGAATCAACGCGCACCCCACCGAATTTCGCTGGCGGTCAAGGCGCGTCGGGCACTGAACCGGTACGTCCGCGTTCGCGCTCCGCGGCGGCGGCGAGGTAATCGCCCAGCTCGCGCCGCAGCGTGACATCGAGCGACCGGGCCAGGGTGGCGTGCACCGAGGCAACGGCCAGTTCGCGCAGCACCGCTGTGGTGTCCGCGATTTCGCTGCTGGTCTCAGGCAACCAGCCGGTCCCGTGTTCGTCGACGATGTGCTGTTCGGCGGTCGTGATCATGATGTGGCGCGTCCCAGTCGATATCGGCCAGCGCCCACTGCCGATCCCTGATTTTGCGGAGAATATCGTCGAAGTCCATACCGTAGCGATCTCTTGCGGGTCGCTCGAAGGGCCGGCGTTCGCCATGATCAGACGCCCGTCTTATCCGAGACCGAAGTCCGATCCGAGGTTGTCGAGTTCTCCTGTGGCAGTAGCCGATCCAGAAGCCCGAGGGCATAGGTGTACTGGGTGGGGAAGTAGCGCTCGAGCCGCCAGATGAGCTGCGCGTCCAGTTGCGGCAGCACATACAGTTGGCCGCAGTCGTTGGCGTCGAGGGTGGTGCGCGCGACGCGGTCGGGGGAGAAGCCGGTCAGGCGCATGAGGGTGTCGGCCAATCGGGCCGATTGCGGGGTGATGCGGCCGTCGCGAGCCACATTCGTCTTGACGAAGGTCGGGCACAGCACGGTGACCGCGACTCCGGTACCGCTCAGTTCGGCCGCCATGGTTTCCGAGAGCGACAGCACCGCGGCCTTGGATGTGTTGTAGACCGCCATTGATGGTGCGGCGGCGAAGGCGGCGGCCGAGGCGACATTGATGATTCCGGCCCTGTGCTGATGGGAGCCTACGCGGGGCAAGCTACCGCCTCCGGGCCCGTCGCTCCCGGCACCGCAGGCGGCGCGCAATTGCGGTGTGAAGATCTCGCATCCGTGCACCACACCCCACAGGTTGATGCCGAGTGCCCAATTCCAGTCGGCGAAACCGATTTCGCCGACCCGTTTGCCGCCGATGCCGACCCAAACGGGATGGTTGCGGTCGGGTCAGTAACCCCGTTCGGTATCTATCGGCGCGAGCAGTTCCCGTCCGGTGATGAAGCGCCGCACATTCGCGCTGACATGGTCCGCGAAGGCGGCGAGGCGCAGCTGCGGGGGATTCGAATCATGCGGTGTGACAATGGCATTCGGCAGCACCCAGAGTGGGTGGCCGTCCGGCAGTGGTTCGGGATCGGTGACATCGAGACCGGCGCCGCCGATCGCGCCGGAGGCCAGGGCGGCCACCAGCGCGTCGGTGTCGATGAGACTGCCGCGCGCCACATTGATCACCCAGGACGACGGCTTCAATCGGGCCAGTTCCTCCACTCCGACCAGGTGTTTCGTCTCGACCGTCGCGGGTGCGGCGATCACCACGTGATCGGTGCGCGGCCAGATGCGGGCGAGATGTTCGGCCGGAAGGGTTTCGACGGTATCCGGAATTCCGGGCCCGGTCACCGGGCGGCCGGAGCGATTGACGGCGATGATGTGCGCACCGAGCGGGACGAGCATGGGAATCAGGGCGCGTCCGATCCCGCCCGCACCGACGATGGTGACCGTCTTGCCGCGCAGTGTGTCGACATGCGGGAAGAAATCGTACTGTCGCCAACTGCCCGCCCGCAGGTGTTCGGGCAGATAGCGCACTCCGGCGAGCAGCAGCATCAATGCGTGCTCGGCCACGCTCGCGGCGAATGCGCCTGCGGCGGAGGTGAATCGAACGTCTGGATGCCGAGCAAGAATGCCAGCGGTGAACCAGTCCTCGACACCGGCTACGGGCAGCTGCACCCATTCGACGGAGTCCGGCAAGTCGTCCGGGAATTCACCGGGACCACCCGACCAGATCAAGGCTCTGGCCTGCGCCAGATCCGCGACGGTCGCGCCACCCTCGACAACGGCCTTGCGCAATAACGTCGGCGTGGGTGTCATCGGGCCGATCGCGACCGGAACCGGAACCTCGGCGGGGCTCATGGACGACCTCCTGTCGCGGGCGAACCACCGGCACGGCGCCTGCGGTTGACTCCGCAGCGAACCGTAGCATCGGCACCTTTCGTCCGGTCCGAACCATCGGGCCGTGTGTGGTCAGTCCTCGTCGAGGTCGACGTCCAGCTTGTCGCGATCGGCCCATTCCAGCAGTTGGTCGATGCGGAATACTGCCTCGTCGATGCCCTCGTGTAGATCGCCGACTTCGGTGAAGCGGGTGGGGACCGTTTTCATGGTGAAGTCGCGCGGGTCGATATCGGGTATCTCGTCCCAGCGGATGGGGGTGGAGACCGTCGCATCCGGGACGCCGCGCACCGAATAGGCCGCGGCGATGGTGTGGTCGCGGGCGTTCTGGTTGTAGTCGACGAAGAGGAGTTTCGGATCGCGGTCCTTGCGCCACCAAGTGGTCGTCACATCGTCGGGTGCGCGCCGCTCTACCTCGTGCGCGAAGGCCAGTGCCGCGCGGCGTACCTCGGTGAAACCCCACTCCGGCGCGATGCGCACATAGATGTGCATGCCTCTGCCGCCGGAGGTTTTCGGCCAGCCGACTGCGCCCAATTCGTCGAGCACCTCATGTGCCACGTCCGCGACTCGCTGTACCCGTGACCACGGGCAATCCGGCATCGGATCGAGGTCGATGCGCCATTCGTCGGGTCGCTCGGTGTCGTCGCGGCGCGAGTTCCACGGATGGAACTCGACCGTGGACATCTGCACCGCCCAGATGACATCGGCCAACTTGTCCACACAGAGTTCGTCGGCATGCCGCCCGTAGCGCGGAAAGAAGACGCGCACAGTGGGAATCCAGTCCGGCGCACCGGCGGGCAGCCGCTTCTGATGCACCTTGTCGCCCGCGAGTCCCTTGGGGAATCGATGCAGCATGCAGGGCCGATCCCGTAGCGCGCGGACTATGCCGTCCCCGACGCTCAGGTAGTACTGCACGAGGTCGAGCTTGGTCGCGCCGGACTCCGGGAAGTAGATCCGGTCCGGGTTGGAGATGCGGACGGTGCGGTCACCGACATCGAGTTCGACGGCGGGCGACGCGGACTTTCTGGCCACCCGTCCGACGATAACGGCTCGGTGGGTCCGCCGCCGGTATCCCGAGTGATACACAGCTCGAACTGCGCGCGGAGCCCGCGGGCGGAGGCCGGCGTCCGCGAGCCGCGCCGGCCGGTACCACCGGCGACACCAGGCGGATCGAGCCGGACCGCCGACGCTTCAGCTACCGGACGCCCGTCAGTAGGGCGTATCCGGTGGCCACCGCGCAGGCTCAGTTGGGCTCGCGCAGCTCCGGCATGGGTGGTAGCTCGATGGTGTCGGCAGTCGGGTCGATGCGCGGGTTGTCCAAGGTATCGAAGAACGCCTCGGCCGAGCCGTACCGCGAGGTGACCTCATCTAGCAGCCGCTTTGCGGGCAAGTTCGAGTGCATACCCATATCGTGACCTATCGAACCGAGCGCGAAACGCCGGCTAGCTAAATGTTTGCTAGTTCGTTAGTTGCTGATCGGCGAACATCGGCTAGGTCTGAGTGGCGAGTGCGAAGGGCAGTACCGCCGATGCCCCCGCGTTACGCAGGGCGTGCGCGGCCATCGTGAGCGTCCAGCCGGTATCGGCGAGTGCGTCGACGAGCAGGATCGGACCGTCCACTGAAGTCAGATCCGGAATCAGCCAGGAGTCGAACAGTCCCGCGACCCGATGGGCCGAGTTCGCGGCGGATACCGGCGGCCGATCCGCACGCAGTGGCAAGGTGCCGAGATCACGCAGGCGGCCGACTTCGGCGAGGCGGGCGGCGAGGGTGGCGGTGAGCACCGGATAGCGATGTGATTCAAGGGCAAGCACCGCGGTCGGGCGGGTCGTCCAATTCCATTCGCGCAGCACCGCGATGCAGGCGTCGAAGACGGTGTCCGGGACCGGATCGTCGGGCGCGTCCAGCAGGGCGCGCAGGCGCTGCCCCCAGCCGAGGTCGGTGAGCCGACCGAGCGCACGTCCGGTGTCCGCACCGTTGGTGATCTTGCCGGACAAGGGAATACCGAGTTTGGCCATACCGGTGGGCCACTGCTTGCGCGGGGCGAGATCGAGGCCGGGACGGTCGAGCCGGGCGCGGGTCGCGGCGATAGCCGAGGAGTCGATGGTGGTATCGAGCCGGGTGCCGGTGCAGTTGTCGCAGCGGCCGCAGCCGGGTGCATTGCCGTCCAGCGCGGGCAAGCCGGGATCGTCGAGTTGGCGGCGCAGGAACTGCATCCGGCAGCCGGTGGTGCGCTGATAGTCGATCATCGCCTGCTGTTCGACCTCGCGGGCCGCGGCGAGACGTTCGTAGCGTTCGGTGTCATAGACCCACGGCTGTCCGGTGGCGATCCAGCCGCCGCGCACCCGGCGCACCGCGCCGTCCACATCGAGCACCTTGAGCACCATTTCCAGCCGCGAGCGGTTCAGTTCGACCAGCGGCTCGAGTGCGGCTGTGGACATGGGCCGGTCGAAGTCCAGTGCGTCGAGTACCGAGCGCACGATGTGTTCGCGCGGAAAGGCAACGGAGGCGAAGTAACTCCAGATCCTGGCATCTTCCGGACCGGGCAGCAGTACCACTTCGGCGCGATCGGTGCCACGACCGGCACGACCCACCTGCTGGTAGTAGGCGATGGGGGACGATGGTGCGCCGACGTGCACCACGAAACCCAGATCGGGTTTGTCGAAGCCCATACCGAGCGCCGAGGTCGCGATGAGCGCCTTCACCTCGTTGTTCAGCAGAGCCGCCTCCAGCGCCTCGCGTTCGGCGGTATCGGTCTGCCCGGTATAGGCGGCGACATTGTGTCCGTGCGAATTCAGCACATCGGCGAGATCGTGCGCGGCGGCGACGGTGAGGGTGTAGACGATGCCGGAACCGGCCAATGTGTGGAGGTGTCCGCTGAGCCACGCGGTACGCTCGACGGCATCGTCGAAGCGCACCACCGACAGGTGCAGCGATTCGCGATCCAGGGTGCCGCGCAGTACCAACGGGGGTGGCAGGCCGACGGAGTCGGCGGGGTGGGTAGACAACGAGGGTGGCAGGCCGACGAAATCGGCGGGGTGGGTAGATACAGTGTCGGTGCCGATCTGGGTGGCCACATCGGTGACCACCCGATCGTTGGCGGTCGCGGTGGTGGCGAGCACCGGCACATCGGAGCCGAGATCGGCGATCAAGGTGCGGATGCGGCGGTAGTCGGGCCGGAAGTCGTGACCCCAGTCCGAGACGCAGTGCGCCTCATCGATCACGACCAGTCCGGCGTCGGCGGCCAGCTTGGGCAATACCTGGTCGCGGAAGTCCGGATTGTTCAGCCGCTCCGGGCTGACCAGCAGCACATCCACCTCGCCCGCGGCCACCCGATCATGGATCTCATCCCATTCGGTGACATTGCCGGAGTTGATGGTCGCCGCGACGACGCCCGCCCGTTCCGCTGCCGCGACCTGGTTACGCATCAGCGCCAGCAGGGGCGACACGATCACCGTCGGCCCACGCCCCGCCCGGCGCAGCAGCTTGGCCGCGATGAAATACACCGCCGACTTACCCCAGCCGGTGCGTTGCACCACCAGGGCACGGCGCCGCTGGACGATCAAAGCCTCGATTGCCGTCCATTGATCCTCGCGCAGCCGCGCCCGCGGTCCCGCGAGGTCACGCAGCAACTCCTCGGCCCGTTCCCGCAGGTCGGGTGCCGTGAGGTCGATCGCTGAAGTACCGGCCGCGGTGGTCATGCGCTCCATCGTGCCTGATGCCTCCGACATCGATGCCGACAGCCGTGCTGCGCGCTATCCGGTTCGACGAAAGGCTCGGCGGATCGAAGGGCTACCGGTAGACGCCGACATCTCCGGCGCCGCCTGGGCGGTGCGCCCACGGATTCGCGGCGAAACGTTCCGACGTCGAGCCGCAACGCCCGTGATTGCCGCGGGCGTGTGCAGGTCCAGCGAGATACAGCTCACCGGTGACACCTGGGCACTGCGGCCGAAACAGCGAAATATCCCTGGGCAACGGACAATAGGGTGAGACGATTGCTCCGCACCGTGGGACCGCGCAGGAGGCAGCCATGACCAACTACGAGCCGCCGCCGGGTTGGTCGCCACCCGGTGCTCAATTCCGCAGTACGGGTGGATCCGGGCGGACCGTTGTCGGAATACTGACCGGTCTGGTGGTCACACCGGTCGGCATCGGACTCGCCGCGCATGCGGCGCTGGATACCCGGCAGTGGGTCATACTCGGATCCGCGGCGAATCGGGCCGGGTCGACGTTCCAGATCGTCGGAGGGGCACTGTTATTGCTTCTGGTGGCCGCGCTCGCCGCATACACACCGGCCGGGACGGTGCTCGCCGGTCTGGTCTGGGGCGTGGTACCGGGCTTCGTGTATTTCCTGTTCCCGGATGACACCTGGCGGATCATCCATGACGATCTGCCGCTGTTGTCCGAGGAGATGCGGCAAGCGCTGATCACCTGGGTGGCGAGCGGATACGCATTCATTCTCGGCGTCCTGCTGCTCGGTGCGGGCGTCGCGGGCACGATGCGGCGGCGCTGAATTCTTCCAGGTCGAACTGCGACGGTGCTCACCGCAATTCGGCCCTGCCCGAGTCGATGTCCGTGTTACTGCCCGAGTCTCATCGCCAATAATGAGGCGACGCAGCATCGTGGATGTCGCTGAGCTGCTTCGGGCCGAATTGCGATTGTGCCTACCGCAATTCGGCTACTCACCCCTTCACGCACAGCACCTGACGCAACGTCGCGACGATATCCACCAGATCGCTCTGTGCCGCGATCACCTCGTCGATGTCTTTGTACGCGGCCGGGATCTCGTCGACCACGCCCGCATCCTTGCGCGATTCCACGCCCTCGGTCTGCGCGATCAGATCCGCGACGGTGAACTGCTTCTTCGCGGCATTCCGACTCATCCGCCGACCCGCGCCGTGCGATGCCGACTGGAACGAGGCCGGATTTCCCTTGCCGCGCACCACGTATGAGCGCGTGCCCATCGAACCCGGGATCAATGCCAGATCGCCCGCACCCGCTCGCACCGCGCCCTTGCGGGTCACCAGCATCGGCACACCGTCGATCTCCTCCTCCGCCACATAGTTGTGATGACACGAGGTCGGCTCGTCGAAACGCACTTCGCGTCCGGCGAATTCCGCGCGCACCGCATCGCATACCAGCGAAAGCATGACCGCGCGGTTGCGTGCGGCGTATTCCTGCGCCCAGGTCAGATCGCGCCGGTAAGCCTCCATTTCCGGTGTGCCGGCGAGGAATACGGCCAGATCGCGATCGGGTAGGTCCTGGTTGTGCGGCAGTGCGCGCGCGACGGTCATATGCCGCTCGGCGAGTTCTTTGCCGATGTTGCGGCTACCGGAGTGCAGCAGGATCCAGACCGTGTCGTGTTCATCCAGGCAAATCTCGATGAAATGGTTGCCGGAGCCGAGTGAGCCGATCTGCTTGTGTGCTTTGGACTCCAGTGCCTGAACGCCCGGATTCAGAGAGCTGAACTCGGACCAGAAACGCGCCCACCCGCGGACGTGCCTCGCCAATTCGCCATGTGATGCGGCGAACCGCGCACCAAGCTTCGCGACGTCGACCGCATCCCTATGTGCCTGGAACCCCACCGGCACCGCCGCTTCGATGCGCGAGCGCAGTGAATGTAGATTGTCCGGCAGGTCGGCGGCGGTGAGGTCGGTCCGCACGCTCTCCATGCCGCAGCCGATATCCACGCCGACGGCCGCGGGTGCGACCGCATCGCGCATCGCGATCACCGAGCCGACCGTCGCGCCCTTGCCGAGGTGCACGTCGGGCATGACGCGGACGCCGTGGACCCATGGCAGTTGCGCGATATTCCGCAGTTGCCGCAGCGCGGCCTGCTCGATATCGTGCTCGTTGGCCCACATGAGCGTCTGCGCCCTGGTACCGCGCAGCTCGACGGGAAACATGAGAAGCGTCCTTTCGCGTTCGGTCTGTTCCCTTCAACGCTAGATTCCCGGCAGGGCTGTGCGCACTTCAATATTCGCGAAGTCGGCCGCAAGAAATCGGCGGTCAGGCGTCGTCGGCGCGCGACCGGACGAGCATGCCGCGTTCGGCAACCGCTATCGTGCGGAGCGGAACTTTTCGGCGAGCGAAAGCGTGGTGAAGCTACCGTGAGCAACCCTCAGGGTGGATGGGCCGGTCCGCCGTCGGCGTTGCGGTCGACCAAACCCGCGGTCGTCATTCCGGCGGTGGTCGCCGCACTGCTGCTCGTAGTCGTGGGCGTGGTCGGCGTCGTTGTGGTGCAGAGTCGTACCGAGGTCATTTCGGGTGCCGCCACGGCGGCGGCCGCCGATTCCGGGACGACCCCGGCGGGCCTGACCGCCACCGGCACGGTCCGCGTCGGCGATTCGAATGCGAAGGTTGTTGTTCGCGTGGTCGCGGACCTGCAGTGCCCCGCATGTCAACAATTCGAGAAACGCAACGCCAAGACTCTCGAAGACGCCGCCAAGAACGGCACGGCGGCCATCGAGTACGACGTCATCTCATTCTTGGACCGCGCCTCCTCCACCCAGTACTCCTCGCGCGCCGCGAATGCATCGTATTGTGTTGCGGGACAGGACCATGCGAAATACCAAGGCTGGTTCGCCGCGATGTTCGAACAGCAGCCCGCCGAGGGCGGTAGTGGCCTGCCCGACAGCAAGCTCATCGAGATCGCCGAGAAGGCGGGCTACACCGATCCGGCTGTCGCCCAATGCATTACCGATCGCAAATACGACACCTATGTCCGTGACAAAACCAAGCAGGTCCTCAACGGCGACGTCAACTCGACTCCAACCGTCTTCGTCAACGGTAAGAAACTCGACTCCAGCCAGGTGTTCAACGGACTCGCCGCTGCCATCGCCGCCGCACGCTAGGGCGTGTCTCCCGGCCGGAGCCCCCGCCGTGCTGCCGCATCGTCGAGGTACTCGGTAGGAGAGACGCTCTAGTCTCCGGCTAGCGCGTAGGTGCGCGCGGCGTTTCCGCTGGCGATCGCCGTGACGAGCCGTTCGGCGTCAGCGAGGGTGATGGCATCGTCGGCGATCCACTCGTCGAGCAGGCGGCCGAGACCGCGCCGCCACAGCAGTGCGCCCAGGTAGTGCAGTTCCGGAAGTCCGCAGCCGTCCGAGGAGTACAGCAGGGCGCGGAACGGGGCGAGTTCGAATGCTTCGGCGAGTACGGCGTCGGCTCGTTGTCCCACGTAGGGAATGGTCAGCCCGAGGTCGAGGTGTACATGGTCGAAGGCGTGGGCGAGGTAGGCGGCGTTGCGATGGAATGGCCAGCAGTGCAGCAGCATGACCGATAGTCCGGAGCCCGCCGTGGCGTGCAGGAAGTCGCTGAGCAGTAACGGATCGGCGGACTGGAGCCGCAGATCGGTATCACCGAATCCGGTGTGGAACTGCAGCGGCAGGCCGAGTTCTGCTCCGATGCGGGCGCCGAGTCCGACGAGCCAGCCGAGCGTCGCCGGATCGGTGAGGCGGCGTTCGTGGACGAGTGTCGATGGCGGCGAATCGGTGCGTGGGAAGTCCAGGCCGCAGCGGTAGGCCACGATTGTCTTGAGGCCGACGGCATTTCGGACCCGACCGCGCAACGCGATCTCGATATCCTCGAAAGGTCTTTTCGCCGCGCCGATTTCGGTGATCACCTGCTCGGCCACCTGTTCGAGCCGGACGATCTCGCACACCGCACCGGGGGCGAGGGCGGCGAATTCTGCTCGCCCACTACCGAATCCGGTATCGAGAAACCATCGGGTCGTGCCGGCGGCGCGCAGCAGTCGGGTGGTCGCTTCGCGCCAGCCGAGTTCGGCCCTGCGCGCCAGATATCGCTCCGGATCCGCATGTGGTTCCAGGTCGAGAATCGGTGCGCACCAATGCCTTACCGCCAGACCGATCGCCGAATCGAAGGTGCCGCGTTGTCCCTCACCGAGAAGTCGCTCGAAACCGGGGCGGTCCAGATCCGCGGCAACGACGCCGTGACAATGGTGATCGGTGAGTGCGACACCATCAGTGAGCACGCTAGAACCGCCAGCGGGTCAGCTCGACCACCTTGGCCGGACTGATATCCCGATAGCGTTCCGCCTCGGCGCGGCGCACCGTGAGCAGCGCATCGTGCAATTCGACGCCGAGTGCTTCGGCGAGCACCTTGGAGTCCGCGAGTGCGTCGGCGGCCTCCATCGAACTGGTCGGCAACCGCCGCACACCCGACAGCATGAGTTGTTCCGCATCGAAACTTATCGGATCGCCGGTGATTTCGGCGGGCAGCCGCAGCTCTTCGGCGACACCGGCGAGTCCGGCGGCAATGACCGCACCGACGATCAGATATGGATTACCGGTTGCGTCGAAACATTTGACCTCGGCATTGGCCGCCCAGTCCTGGGTGCCCTGCACACCGGTGATGAAGCGCAGCGCGGACTCCCGCGTCTCCCGACCCCAGCATTGCCAGACTCCGGCCCAGCGCGAGGGTTGCAGCCGAAGGAAACTCGCCGGATTGCCCGCGCCGATCGCGACCAGGGCGGGCAGTTCCCGCAGCACACCGGCCAGGAAAGCCTCACCTGCGGGGTGCATGCCATAGGGGCCCGTGCCCGTGGCCAAGAGCGGTCCTTCGTCGTCGTGCAGTGAAAAGTGCAGGTGCGCACCGGAACCCGCGCCGCTGGGCTCGATACACGGCGCGAGCAGTGCGCGCCAACCGTATTGCGCGCTCACCTGCCGGATGGTGTGCCGCACCAGGATCGCGTCATCGGCGGCCGCGACCGGATCATTGGGCACGACGGACAGCTCCAGTTGCGACAGCGCGTATTCCGGATGGAATTGATCGACGGCGATCTCCTGACGTTCCAATGCCGCGACGAGATCGCTGGCGTATTCGCCCACCTGGCTCAACCGGATCATGCTGTAGGCAGGCCCGTATATCACTGGGACGAAATCGTTGTCGACATCCGCGCGCCCGACCGACCACTCCGTCTCGAATGCCATCGATAGCCGCAGACCGGCATGCTCGGCCGCCTTGGCCTGCCGGGTCGCGAAGGCGCGTTGACAGGCGACAAAGCGGGTGCCGTCCTGGGTGAACTTATCGGCGGGCGCCCAGGCCCATCCGGGCTGACAGGCGAGTTCGGTCAATCGGGACAGATCGGGAATCAGGCGCAGATCGCCATCGGGTCCGCCGAGATACCGCCCGACGGACATCAGATCATCGAAGGTGAACGTCTCGAAACAGGGCGACACCCCGATCCCGAACTTGGCGGCATGCGCCAACCGCCCCTTCGGCACCGATTTCACCCTGGTTATCCCGGCATTGTCCACAAAGGTCAGCGCAACCATATGGGCCTCGAGGTGCCCGATCAACGCATCGTGGGCACCCTCGGCCGGTATCCGATCCGGCATAGTGGGCATAGCCCCAAGATAATCCGCCCTCGTCGGGTTTTGCGCCGAATGAGCTTTGCCGGTGGCGCCGCGGCCAGTTCGATGCCCGGCCCACTGCTCCCGTCGTCGCGGCTTATGATCGAGGTGTCGGGACCAGTTGGTTTTCGCCTCGAGAGGTAAGTACATGAGTCGCTCGTGGTGCGGTGTCAGGCCGCCGCAAACGCGCGAATTTTCCGGAAGTCTGCGCCGATGATCGGGTGATCGGGTGATCGGTCAATGTCCGAGGGTAATGCCGAGGGGACGCAACGCGACCTGACTTTCGACATCGCAGCGGAACTGGCTGCGGCCGGGTTCACCGACGCCCAAGAGATCGGCCGCGGCGCCTTCGGCATTGTGTACCGGTGCATCGAGTCCGTACTCGATCGGGAAGTGGCGGTCAAGGTTCTCGGCTCCACGGTCGATGATGAGGACCGGACCCGCTTCCTGCGCGAACAACGGGCGTTGGGGAAGTTCGCTACCCACCCGAACATCGTCCAGGTGCTGACGACCGACGTCACCCCGACTGGACGGCCGTTCATCGTGATGCCCCTGCACCGCAGAGGCTCACTCGCCGCCCGGATTCGCGCGGACGGACCGTTGCCGTGGCAGGAGGTACTGGCTGTTGGTGTGAAGCTGGCGGGCGCGCTGGCGACCGCGCACGCCAGCGGTGTCATCCATCGCGACGTCAATCCCGCTAACGTGCTGATCAGCGACTACGGTGAACCGCAGCTGGCGGACTTCGGTATTGCGCGCGTCGGCGGCGCGTTCGAGACAGCGGCCGGCCGCGTCGCGGGGACCCCGGCCTATACGGCCCCGGAGGTAGTACGCGGCGAACCTCCGACGGTTCTCTCCGATATCTACGGGCTGGGTGCGACGCTGTTCGCGGCTCTCACCGGCCACGCCGCGTTCGAGCGCCAGGCGGGCGAATCGATGGTGGCGCAGTTCGTGCGCATCACCTCAGAACCCGTCCCCGACCTGCGATCCGCCGGCGTACCAGCAATGGTGTGCGCCGTCCTGGAAGCCGCGATGGCGACCGACCCCGCCGACCGGCCGGCCACTGCCAGGGACTTCGGCGAGCGGTTGCGTACCGCGCAGTTCTCTTGCGGTCTGCCGGTGGACACGATGGCCGCTCCGGAGCGCGACGGATCCGTCGAAACCGTGTCGGTCGCGGGTGGTCGGCCGATCCCGCCGACCACCGCAATCGCGTTGGGACCGCAATCGGCGCCGAAGACCCGGTTCCGTCCACCGACGACGCTGCGCCGGCTGGTCGATCGCCCGCGGTTGCTGGAGACCTTGCGGGAGGGACAGTCCAGGCGGCTGGTCCTCATTCATGGTCCGGCCGGTTTCGGCAAGAGCACCCTGGCCGCGCAGTGGGCGCACGCCCTCGATGCGGCCGGCGTCCGAGTTGCCTGGTTGGCGATCGCGGAGGACGACAACAATGTCGTGTGGTTCCTGAGCCACTTGGCAGAGGCGATTCGGCAGGTTCGTCCCACGCTGGCGATCGAACTGACGCAGATTCTCGAGGAGCATTCCGCCGCCGCGGTGCAGCAGGTGATGACGGCCCTGATCAACGAGATCCACGACAGTGCGGAGCCCGTTGCCGTCGTGATCGACGATTGGCACCAAGTGACCAGTCCGGCGACTCTCGCCGCGATGGAGTTCCTGCTCGACAACGGGGGCCACTACCTGCGATTGATCGTCACCAGCCGCACCCGCACCGGTCTTCCATTGGGGCGCATGAGCGTTCAGGACGAACTGGTGGAAATCGACGAGACCGCACTGCGCTTCGATTCCGGGGAAACGACGGATTTCCTGGTTGATGTGAAGAGATTGCACCTTTCCGGCGCCGAGGTCGACCGGCTGCGCGAGTCGACAGAGGGCTGGGTGGCGGCGCTGCAGCTCGCCTCACTGTCACTGCGCGGCAAGGAGGATCCCGGGAGATACCTGCACCAGATCACGGGGCAGCACTACGCCATCGGCGAATACTTGATGGAAAACGTCGTCGGCGCGCTCGAACCGACGATGCTCGACTTCGTCATTCGGACCGCGGTCACCGACATCATCTGCGGAGATCTCGCGGAGGCGCTGACCGGAGTGCGGTCAGGGCAGGAACAGCTCGAGGAGGTGCGGCGCCGAGACCTGTTCCTGCGCAGCATCGATGACGAGCTGCGGTGGTTCCGCTATCACGCGCTCTTCGCGGACTTCTTGCGCCGCAGACTGATCCGGCAGCATCCCGGCTTGCTCGAACAGCTCCATCTGACCGCGTCGACCTGGTTTGCCGAACACGAAATGCTCACCGAAGCCGTGGATCACGCGCTCGCGGCCGGCGCCGCCGAGCAGGCGAAACAACTGGTGCAAGAACACGCCGACACGCTGATCGAAGATTCCCGCATGGCCACCTTTCTCGGGCTGGTGAAGAAGCTGCCCGTCGAGATCACGGTTGCTGATCCACAGCTGCAACTGTCGGTGGCCTGGGCCAATATCTCGCTCCTGCGCCCCGCCGCGACCCGGACCGCGCTGGATCGTGTGGACGCGGCACTGGCAACCGCCGCACCGGACGATCCCGGGACCGCGGATCTGCGCATCCAAGCTGATGTGACGCGAGCCGCGGAATACCTTGTGACGGACCGGTTCAAAGATTTCCCGGATGCCGCCGTGGCATGGCTGCAGCAGCCGGTACGACCGTTCTTCGCCAGCGTCGCGGCGACCACCGCCGAAGCGGCTGCGTTCTACCGTTTCGATTTCGCCGGCGCCCGCCGCTGGCACGCATGGGCCGAGCCCTACCGGACTCGCATCAACGGCCTGGCCGGCGTGGTATACGGCGCCTGCATCGCCGGCCAAGCCGCCGAAGAACAGCTCGACATCGCCGAAGCCGAGGCGCTCTTCCGCTCCGCGTTCACACTCGCCCGGAATAGTGGCAGCCATTCCTACGCGACTCGGCTGGCCAGCGGCCTGCTCGGTGAATTGCTCTACGAGAAAGGGCAATACGCCGAAGCCGCCGAGTTGCTGGCACCCGGTCCGGGTGTCGCGTCCGGTGCCGTGGAATTCCTGGTCGCCACCTACGGGACCGGTGCCAGGGCGGCGGCACTGCGCGGCGACCTCGATGCCGCACGACGACGGTTGGACGAAGGGCAGACGGTCGCGGAGAACATCGCCCTGCCACGGCTGACCGCGCGCATTCTGAACGAGCGGATACGACTGGGTCTGCCGATCACCGACGAAGACCGGCAGAAGCTCGAGCACCTGCCCACGTACCACCGGCAACCGAACCACGCACTTGCGGTCACCGCCGAACTCACCCACGAGTCGGCCATCCGCCTTCTACTCGCCCAACAGTCACCGGCCGCCGCCGAGCGCGGCGTCGCCGCCGCTGAACAGATGGTCGCCGAAATCCGTACCCAGCCTCGCCCCCGCGCTCTTTTGCAGGCTCAGTTGCTGTATGGCGGTTGCCTTTGCGTCGCCGGACGGACCGATCAGGCGATTGCCTGCCTGGCTCCGGTACTTTCTCGGTGCGCCGAAGTCGGTTTCATTCGAGTGGCCGTGGACAGTGCCCCCGCGCTCGCGCCGGTCGTGGAAGCCCTGCTCGCCGCTCCCGAGGCACCCGGCGTGCCACCCCGGCCTTTCCTGCGACAGATTCTGAACGAGATCGATGGAATCAGCGAGCGGACATATCACGAAAGTGATCCCGAATGAGGTAGAAGACGTCGGCGTGTACCGGATCGCGACTGAGTTGCGTTCGGGCTCAACGGCATTGGACGGAGGTGCGGGCGTTGCTGGACGCCTGGAGTTCCATGCTTCAGGGTCCATTTCGAATGGTGAACGTTTCACAATGTCGGTCGTGCAGCGCTCACGGCTGCTGGGCCGGACTGTGGCCGATGCCGATGTAGCTCCGACAACCGAGCCGGGCTACAGCAGATATTGCCGCCCGTTGGCGGCGAACTCGGCTTCGAGCTCCCCCCGATCAGTGGCCGAGAGACGGACGTACTCCGGGGCGCCGCGGCCCGCCCAGAAATACACCGGATCGTCGGTACGCCAGGCCTGCTCCTGCAGTCCGCGCTTGAGCACCTTGTTCGAGCCCGTCACCGGCAGATTCGCTGACACCCGCAGCAGTCGCGGCGTGCCCTTGCTGCCCAGATCGTCTTGGGCGCAGAGGAATTCGGCAAATTCGACCACGTCGAAGCCGTCCGGATCGGGCACCTCGATGGCCGCCATCACCTGATCGCCCGAGCGTGGGTCGGGGACGCCGTACACCGCCGCGGCGATCACCGCTGGATGGCGGCGCAGCACCCGCTCGATCACCAGGGCCGAGGTGTTCTCCCCGTCGACGCGGATCCAATCGCCCTTGCGGCCGGCGAAGTACAGGAATCCGGAGGTGTCGATGTAACCGAGGTCGCCGGTCCAGTACCACCCGTTGCGAATGCGTTCGGCGTCGGCGGCGTCGTTCTTGTAGTAGCCCTCGAAGGTGAGCGCGCCGGCCTTGTCCACCATTTCGCCGATCGCCGCGTCGGGATTGCGGACGCGGCCGTAGGAGTCCAGTTCGGCGGGGGCACATGGGCGCAGCGTTTCGGGATCGATCACCACGACACCCGGGTGCGCGGGGCGGCCGAGCGCACCGGGCGGGGCGTGCGGATCGAGCGCGACCAGGCCCGCCCCCTCGCTGGAGCCGTAGCCCTCGAACAGTTCGGCCCCGAAGCGGCGGCGGAACTCGACCTGGTCGGCCACCGACGCCTCGGTGCCGAACCCCCGCACCAGCGCGTTGTCGGAATCCGTTGCCGTCTCCGGCGTACTGAGCAGGTAGCCGAGCGCCTTACCCACATACGTGAAAAACGTCGCGCCGAAGTACCGCACATCCGGAAGGAACCGGGAGGCAGAGAATTTCGGGGTGAGACACACCGTCGCACCGACCGCCAGTGCGGGCGCCCACAACGCCATGATGGCATTGCCATGGAACAGCGGCATGCAGCAGTAGTCGACATCCGCGCGCACATGACCGAACTTGTCGACGGCGGCGTAGGCGATAGTGGCCAGCCGGCGCCGACTGCATTTGACGGCCTTCGATGTTCCGGTGGTGCCGGAGGTGAACAGCAACAGCAGCAGCGTATCCGGCGCCCCGACGGCCGGACCGGGCTCGGCCCGCTGTGCATCGATCAGACCGGTGTAGGCGGGGTCGTCGACCAGGAGGAAACGATCCGGCTCCAGCCCGAGATCCAGCTCCCGCAACCGTGCCCGCCCGGCGGCATCGGTGACGATGAGCTGGCAGTCGGTGTACCGGATGTCGGCCCCGAGCTGGGCGGTGCCGCGAGTGGGATTGATGCCGACCACCGTTGCGCCCGCCAGCGCCGCCGCACCCAGCCAGAAGACGTAGTCGGGCACGTTCTCCAGCAGCACGCCGATATGAAACGGCCCGTCCCGCCGCAACTTTCGCGCCAGCTCCGCCCGCGCGGCGGATTCGCGTACCACCTCGTCCCAGGTCCAAGTGGCGGTGCGGGTGCGCAGTCCGGGATGGGTGTCGCCGAGGCGGTCGAGGAGCATGGCGGCGATGTCGGCGCGCCGGTGATCAGTCATGTCGTAATCGCTTTCGTGGGCCGATGATCCGAGCCGATCAGGCGCCGGCGTGGACGAACTCGACATATTCGCGGGCAACTCGTCGCGGGTCAGCTTGCGCACCTCGACCGGGCCCGAATGGTAGGAATCCTCGCCCACGATCTTGCCGTCCGCGTCGATCGGCCACAGCAGCACCGATCGGTTCCTGGGCCGCTGTGTGCTCTCTCATTCGGCCGCCTTCGCTGCTGTGGAACGTGCCACCAGAGTGGCAGAGAACGCTCGCGAGGGAAGCGGTTCGCCGGATCGGTCCCAGCGACTGGACCACTCAGCGTCGGTCGCGTCGACCTCGGTTGGCGGAAGTAGCAGATGGCCGTCGAACACAACGGCGCCCAACACTGACCCGACCCCACCCCCACATCGTCCGCACCGCCCTCGCTCCACTGGACAAATGATCACGTGGAAACCATGGCGGCAAAACGCGAGAGGTTACGCCACCAGTTCCACCTGATCTTGATTGTCCGATTTCGGCGGCGGCCACCGACCACGGCCTGCCGATCTTCGACATCTCGGCGCGCTGCGAGGTCACCGACCTCGAGATCGCGCGTAAGGCATCGAAGTCACGTTATGCCGCAGCGTATCCGGTGAATTCCTGCGCGGCCACCGTGACCATGCGGCCACCCATTGCCTTCACCGCCGAGCGCATTCTGGGATCACCACTGGGCGGTGACGGCATCGACCAGGCGGTCGAACCGTCTGCGGCGTTGATCGCGTGCACGGTGGTGCCGTCGGTCAGGATGAGGTGGCTCGCGTCGGCTATGCCGTCGTAGCGCGACCTGTTCGAGAACGGCGTCGGCTGCTGCCAGATTCGGTGTCCGTCGGTGAGATCGAGGCCGACCAGCTCTGATCCATCGAGCGATCGGACGATCACGGTGTTATTCACTACTCCTTGTATCGCGCTCTTGCGTCCGGCGTACTCGTCGATACCGATCTGCGCATTGGTCCAGAGGACTCGGCCTGTCGTTCGCTCGTAGGCACTCTCGCCGGTGAGGATTGGCGGCGGCGTCGCAGTCGCGGTCGGGTACCACTCGAGGAGGAAGCTGGCGTTGCTGACCTCGGTGATCGGGTGGCCATTGCGATCTAGAAGCGTGACCCGTCCCGCGCTCGCGCCGCGATCGATCACCTGCGAAGCGACAATGCCGCCGTCGAACGTGTAGGCAATGGGGCCGGTGAACAGCAACTCGCCGGTACGCAGATCGTAGACGCGAACGTCACGGTCGTGCACGTCCAGGAAGTAGTCCTGCGCGATCCTGGGCCTGACCGGGTCGCCGGGAACGGGCGTCGGATACGTCCGCCGCCAGGTGGCATCGATAGCGGAAGCGGTCCCTCGCGTGACGACGGTGGTCGTCCAGTCCGCGGTTCGGCCGACCACCGAAACCGCACCGTCCCGCACCACCACGTCCATGACCTCGAAGTCCGTCGTATGGTCCCCGAGTACCGCGCCCGTGGCAGCCTCGATGATCAACACTCGATGCGTGCCGTAGCAGGCGAGCTGTCCGTCGAATACCTGCTCACGGCAGCCGAAGAGTTCGCCGACATCGGTCGTCCATCGCACCAGGCCGGTATCCGGATCGATGCCGTGCATCCGCACCGGTCCGACGGTCAGTCCAGCATTTTCACCCGGCGCGGGCTCGCCGGGCACCGCGGTTGCCGCGACGATCATCGTCCCGGCGTCCATCGGCGAGCCGTAGCCGGAATAGCGACCCAGGGAGTACGGCGCGGCCAGCAAAACCGCACCGGGCTCGTCGGACAAGTCGGCAGCGCGCAATGTCCATCGTGGCACCGGAGTGGAGTCGAGCCGGGGCGAAATCAGGAACCGGCCGTACGCTGCGGATACCTCCTGCGGCTGCTCTGGCGATCGGTTCACCCACACGACCGCGGCGATACCCGCCACCACAGCCACGATCAGCACCGTGATCCAGATCCTGCGCTGATCGGTGAGCCACCTTGCAGCCTTGTTCACTCGGAGGACTCCTTCACGCAGCTATCGGGACCAGGCACTGGACGGTGCGGGTATGCAAGGTATCAGCCTGTCAAGGTGAGAACTCGGATCGGACTGCGTCTGATGTGCCGGTTTAGCTTGCCGCGCAGCGTGTTTCGGTTGGGACCAGCTGCCGATCCGCCCCTTCGGAGCCTCGGGTGCGACGTGCTGGCAGCGGCTGCACGAACAGCTGCTGAGCGAACTCGTGCTGACGGTCGGTCGGATCTGCCGAACGCGCTGGTCGACTCCTCGCGCTCGCGGGAATGGGTGCCGAGGCCACTTCGCCCGGTCAGTACGCTGTTGGTCATGACGGTAGGAACGACGACCGGCCAAGATATCCGCGAGACGGTGCATGATGCCGCGCATAAGGCGCGGGTGGCCTCGCGGGTGCTCGCGCAGTTGACCACGGCGCAGAAGAACGAGGCGCTGCATGCTGCGGCGGATGCGTTGCTCGCGGCGGCCGATACCGTGCTCGCCGCCAATGCCGAGGACATCGCGACCGCGCAGGCGGCGGGGACCGAGGAGTCGCTGCTGGACCGGCTGCGGCTGACGAAGGCGCGCATCGATGGCATCGCCTCCGGGCTGCGCCAGGTGGCGGGGCTGCCCGATCCGGTCGGGGTGGTCGTGCGCGGGTCGACATTGCCGAACGGGCTGGAGATCCGTCAGGTCCGGGTGCCGCTCGGCGTCGTTGGCATGGTCTACGAGGCCCGCCCGAATGTCACCGTCGACGCATTCGGACTCGCGCTCAAATCCGGCAACGCGGCGTTGCTGCGCGGTTCTTCCTCGGCCGCGCACTCCAATGCCGCATTGGTGGCGGTGCTGCGGGAAGCCCTTGTCGCACTGGACATTCCGGCGGATGCCGTACAGCTGCTGCCCAGCCACGATCGCTCCAGCGTGACCCATCTGATCCAGGCGCGCGGCCTGGTCGACGTGGTCATCCCGCGCGGCGGGGCGGGCCTGATCAATGCCGTGGTCCGCGACGCCCAGGTGCCCACCATCGAGACCGGCACCGGCAACTGCCACGTCTATGTGCACGAAGCCGCCGATCTGGAGATGGCCGAGCAGATCCTGATCAATGCCAAGACCCGCCGTCCCAGCGTGTGCAATGCCGCCGAGACGGTGCTCATCGATGACGCGATCGCCACAACGGCCGTGCCTCGGCTGATCAAGGCGCTGGAACGCCACGGTGTCACCGTGCACGGCGACCTGCCCGGACTGGTGCCCGCCGACGATAAGGACTGGGGCGAGGAGTATTTGACCCTCGATATCGCGCTCAAGGTCGTCAAGGATCTCGATGCGGCGGTCGAGCACATCAACACCTGGGGCACCGGCCACACCGAGGCCATCGTCACCGCTGAGATGGCCGCGGCCCGCGAATTCACCAGCCGCGTCGACGCCGCCGCCGTCATGGTGAACGCCTCCACCGCCTTCACCGACGGTGAGCAGTTCGGCTTCGGCGCGGAGATCGGCATCTCCACCCAGAAGTTGCACGCCCGCGGCCCGATGGCGCTGCCGGAACTGACCTCGACCAAGTGGATCGTCTGGGGCGACGGCCAGATCCGCCCGGTCTAGATTTCGTTCGCTGTAAGAACCGCCGAGTGCTTGCTTCGGGTCCTCCCGTAGCGTTATGGGTGGGTTTCGAAGGAAGGACGGCTACGTGGGTACCGAAAGCGCAGTGCAGGAGCCGGTCTTCACCTCGGTCGATGATGTGATCGAACGGCTTGCCACGACCGGGTACCTGGCCGATAAGGCGACCGCGACCTCGGTATTCCTGGCCGATCGGCTCGGTAAACCGTTGCTGATCGAGGGTCCGGCCGGTGTCGGCAAGACCGAACTGGCCAGGGCGGTCGCGCAGACCGCGGACGCGGAGCTGGTGCGTCTGCAGTGCTATGAGGGTGTCGACGAGGCCCGCGCGCTGTACGAGTGGAATCACGCCAAGCAGATTCTGCGGATCCAGGCGTCGAGCGAGAACGATTGGGAAGAGACGAAGGCCGACGTCTTCACCGAGGAATTCTTGCTGTCCCGTCCGCTGCTGACCGCGATCCGCCGCGCCGATCCGACCGTGCTGCTCATCGACGAGACCGATAAGGCCGATGTCGAGATCGAGGGTCTGCTGCTCGAGGTGCTCAGCGATTTCGCGGTCACCGTCCCGGAACTCGGCACCATTGCCGCCACCCGCAAGCCGTTCGTGGTGCTGACCTCCAATGCGACGCGCGAACTCTCCGAAGCGCTCAAGCGCCGCTGCCTCTACCTGCACCTGGACTTCCCGGACGAGGAACTCGAGCGTCGCATCCTGGCCAGCCGGGTGCCGGAGCTGTCCGCCGCGGTCGCCGCGCAGTTGGTGCGGATCGTGCACGTGCTGCGCGGGATGCAGCTGAAGAAGCTGCCGAGCGTCGCGGAGTCGATCGACTGGGGACGCACCCTGCTCGCGTTGGGGCTGCAGGATCTCGACGACACCACGGTGCGCGCGACCCTCGGTGTCGTGCTCAAACATCAGGCCGACCACCAGCGCGCGCTGGCCGAACTGAAGCTGGCCTGAGCCATGGCGGCCGGATCGCAGCCCACACTCGATGCGCCGCACGGGATTTCGGGACATCTCGTCGGTTTCGTCGAGGCATTGCGGGCGCGCGGCATCCCGGTCGGTCCCTCGGAGACGGTGGACGCGGGGCGCGTGGTTACGGTGCTGGATCTGATGGACCGCGAGGTAGTGCGCGAGGGGCTGGCCTGTGCGCTGCTGCGCCGCACCACCCATCGCAGCACCTTCGACGGCCTGTTCGACCTGTGGTTCCCGGCCGCCCTCGGCGCGCGCAGCGGCGCTCCCGATGATCTGGAGATTCCACGCACGCCATCCGGTGAGATCGACATTCCGGCGCTGCGCGCACTGCTCGCGGCCATGCTGACCAGGGAGGATTCGACGCAGCAGCAGCAAATGATCGCCGCGCAGCTGGTCGAACAACTCGGGCAGTACGAATCCTCGCGCGGTCCGTCTTTCTCCGCCTACCGGACGCTGCGCGAGGTGCAGCCGGAAACGCTGCTGGCCAGGATTCTGGCGGGTTTGGCTATCGGACCGGATAGCAGCGAATTCGAGACCGAGATCGCCCGCCGCATCGGCCGGCAGCGCATTGCCGGATTCCGCGCCATCGTGGAGGCGGAGACGCACCGGCGGGTCGCCGAGAATATCGGTAGGGAGCGCGTCGCGAGTTATGCCGTCGCCCGGCAGGTCGAGGATGTCGATTTCCTGCGTGCTTCGGAAACCGAACTCGCGGAGCTGCGGCGCAGCACGCAGCGATTGGCCCGGATCCTGGCGTCCCGACTTGCCGTGCGGCGCAGGCACGCTCGCCGCGGTGCGATCGATCTGCGCAAAACGCTGCGCAAATCCATGTCGACCGGCGGTGTGCCCATCGACCTGGTGAATCGCAAACCGCGGCCGGGTCGCCCCGAACTGGTGCTGCTCTGCGATGTATCCGGCTCAGTGGCAGGATTCAGCAACTTCACGCTTTTGCTGGTCAATTCGCTGCGCGAACAGTTCTCCCGGGTGCGGATATTCGCTTTCGTGGACCGGACCGACGAGGTGACCCGGTTCTTCGATCCGAACACTCAGCTGGACCAGTCCATGGCCCGAATCTTTACCGAGGGCAAGGTGGTCGGCCTGGACGGGCATTCCGACTATGGCTATGCGTTGTCGACCTTTGTCGAGCAGTGGCCGGACGCGGTCACCGCCCGCAGCTCGCTGCTGATCCTCGGTGATGCCCGCACCAATTACCGTGATCCGGAACTGAAGACGCTGCGCGAGTTGGTGCAGACCGCCAAACACGCGCATTGGCTCAATCCGGAGAAGGAAAGCAGCTGGGGCACCGGCGATTCCGCCGCCGACCGGTATCGCGAAGTGATCGAGATGCACGAGTGCCGCTCGGCCAAACAACTGACCGCGGTGGTGTCCCGGCTGCTACCGGTATGACGCGATGGTGACCGAACTCATTATCGGTGTCGGTTAACACCATCAGCATTCGTTAAGGGAACCATTGGGGCCGCGCACCAGGATTCGGTCCATGGTGAAGAACGCGCCGCATGGCGCACGGGTGGGGTCGGGCCACAGCGGTAGTGGGGATTATTCATTCCAGGTCGACTTGTATTCAAGTCCCCGGGTCTACATCCGTGAGCTGCGGCAGAACGCGGTCGATGCCGTCACCACGCGCGGGCAGCGTGATGCCCTGGCGCCCACCGCGATTCGATTCGTCGTCGATGAATCGGGTCTGCGCCCAACCGATCACCGCATCGGTTGGGCGACCCGACGTGCGGCGGGCCGGAGCGCGGTGGCAGCCTGAGATGGAAACCTCCGAGATCCAATCCGCGCTGGCACACAGCCGTTCACTGCCGCACGGACGCGGCCGCACCGAACGCCTGGAAATGCTTGCCGCCGCGGCAAAGTCGGGTCCCGACCGGGCACTGGAGGGCAGTGTCCTGTTGGAGCTGGCCCAGGCGTATGCCTATGCGGGCGAACGTGATCGGGCACCGGTCGCCTACGGCCGGCTGTTGCGGATCTATGACGATTTCCCTGCCGAACTCGGTCCGATGACGTATTCGGTGCACTGGTATCTCAAATGGCTGACCTGGGGTCTGATCGATAATCCAGCGGTGCCGCTGCCGACCACCTACCTCTGGCTCTACGAGCTCGAAAGACGTTATCGGCAGCGGGGATACAGTGTGCGCCCGGTGCTCGCCCTGCGTTCCGAGCTGGCACGGGAACTGGGTCAGCACGACCTGGCCGCCGAGCTGTTGGATACCGCGCGTGCGGCACCGCGCGACAGCATGTCCGATTGCGACGCCTGTGAACGCAGCCAATGGGGCGCGAACTACGCGCAGGCCGGTGACGATGAGTCCGCACTGGAGAGCTGGCGTCCGGTCATCGATGGTGCGCGCAGCTGTGCCGAGGAGCCGCATCGGGTGCTCGGGCAGGCCCTGCTGCCGATGTTGCGCACCGGGCGCACCACCGAGGCACGCAGTGCGCATTTGACGGGTTATCCACTGGTGCGCCACCTTCCGGATCTGCGGCGCTCGGTCGGTGAGCACATCGAGTTCTGCGCACTGACCGGAAATGAGGCGCGTGGTCTGGAGATGCTGGCCGAGCACGCGGCGTGGCTGGCCGATCCCGGCGCGGATGTCGCCATTCGGCTCGCCTTCATATCGGGAGTGTGCGTACTGCTGCGGCGGCTGGCTGAACTGGGTCTCGGTGCGCTCGCAGTCGGTGCGGGCACGGCGGATTCGGTCCGTGCCGAGCTGAGCGTCGAAATCGGCGAGCTCACCGCACGGTATGACGCGCGCAATGGCAATACGGTGGTCAGCGAGCGGGTCGCGGCCCGGCTCGCGCAACAACCACTGATCGACCAACTCCCACTCGGTGTGCGAAACACTTTGTCGCGCAGGGACGTCGCTGTGGCGCCCGCCGTTACCGCCACCGTCGCCGAACAAGCCGAGGACGCACTGCAACTCGCCGAACTGGCCGCGGTACGTCTGGTCGACTATCCGCAGGATGCCGAACAGTATCTGCGCCAAGCGCTTTCGATCGGTGCGACCGCACTGCCCGCCGAACATCTGGCCCGGCTGAGTTCCCAGCTCGTCATGGTGCTCTCCGCGCAGCCGGGCCGCGAATACGAACTGGCCGATGCGGCACTCACCGCCGCCGCACGGTGGGAACCGATTTCGGCCGCGGATGCGATACACCTCACCTTCGTCGCCGCGCGCGCCTGCCATCGGGCCGGACGGCACGGCGAGGCCGCCGCGCTGTTCGAACAGGCGCTCGCGGCCGGCGAACAGCCGTACCCGCCCGCCGAAATGGCGATCGTGCGCCGGCAATACGGCGAGTCCCTGCGCAAGCTCAACCGATTCCGTGATGCGGCACAGCAGTTCGTCGAGGCGGGCTGTCTCGTCTACAACAATCCGGACCGCGTCGAACTCGAGGCCGAGCTCATATGGTCGGCGGCCTCGGCCCTGGACTATTGCGGCGATGATGAACAAGCTGTCGTGGCCTTCCTCCGCGCCGCTCACCTCTGGGGCACCCTCGACCGCATCGGCTCCCGAGCCAAATGCCTACGTTCCGCGGCGTGGTTACAGCGATACGGCGCCGGAATGGCATCCGACCGCCCATGGCTCACGACCATGCGCGATCTACTCACGGAACTGGAAGACCTGGCCGAAACCTCCCCATCGCCCGAGGTGACCACCGAACTTCTCAACACCCGCACCCAACTTGCCGATATGCAGCGCGACGAGGACGACTGATCACCTGGCCGACTGCTCGGCGACAAGCCCGCCGAGCAGCGCTTCGACCTGGTCGAAAGCGATGGCAGCGGCGAGCGGGTTCGAATAGCTGCGGGTCGAGACGATCAGCCCGGCACGTACCCGGGAGACATTGATGATCCGGAGATCGAACGGCTTGCCGGTGGCCAGCACCGTGCCGTTGATCCGGTATTCGGAGATGACAACCTCGGGGTCGGCGGTCTCGTGGATGTGGACGTCGTCGACGGAATCGAAGCGCTGGATCCGCGCGCCTGCCACCAGGTGCGCGCGAAATGCCTCGCGGCCCACCTCGGGATGTTGCGCCCCCGGCGGTAGGAACGGCAGTTCGAACACCGCATCAATGGCATACATATCGGCCATCTCCGGGGTCGGTCCGCTAGCGATCAAGGTCAGCAGGCGTTCGATGGTCTCACGAGGGGTCACGGACATGGCATACTCCTGTGCAATAGATAACCGGGGCAATCCCCCCGGTTAATATACGGGGTATGCGCTTCCGACGACTGTTGATCGAAAACGCGCGTGCTGAAGCCGGAGATCCGCGCGGTCGTCAGCAGTTGATGAACCCGCAATAGCTCGCGGTGGTACCTTCTCGGGCACGGGACGCGAGTTATTCGTGGAGGCGTAATGAGGAAGACCGCTGCCGCTGTCCTGGTCAGCGTGCTGTTCGCCGTGCTCACGGCGTGCGGGTCCGCTGATCGGGCCGACACACCCGCGGCACCGGCGTTCACCGCGACCTCGATTCGGCTCGAGGGCCCCTGGTACTCCTTCGACCTGCCGCAGGTCGCAGGCGGCACCGAGAAAGCGCGCACCGACTTCAACGAAGGCATGCGCGCCGAGCTGGATCCGTACCTGCGCGCCGCGGCGGAGAACCAGCGGGTGAAGGGCTTCAACAGCGAGGTCGCCCACATCGGCCGCCATGTGCTCAGCGGTGTGCTCGGCATCGAGGTCAGCGACGGCTATCTGCATCCGACCACCTTCAAACGCACGCACGTGACGGATATCGACACCGGCAAAGCGCTCACCCTGCCGGATCTGTTCACCGATCTACGGCAGGGCCTGGAGCGGCTCTCGGCGCAGGCGCAGGAGCAGATCCCCAAGACCCGCGTCGGCACGAACCCCTACGACAAGGAGCGCATCGCGCCCGCCGTGGAGAACTTCAAGGACTGGCTGGCCACACCCGACGGTCTGCGCGTCTACCTCGGGGAGATCGCCTCGCACGCGCTGGGCTATATCGACATCACGATCCCGTGGTCCGAACTCGACGGAGTGCTGAAGCCGGGTCTGCGGGCAATCGTCAGCAGTTGACCGTCCGGCCCCGGCTCGGACCGAACCGACCGTTAAGCTCGGCTCTCATGCAGGAGAACGGTCGGCGTCGACGCAAGCTGGGGGTGATGGGTGGCACTTTCGACCCCATCCACCACGGCCACCTCGTCGCCGCCAGCGAGGTCGCGAACCGGTTCGAACTGGACGAGGTGATCTTCGTCCCGACCGGACAGCCGTGGCAGAAGGCCGATAGGCAGGTCAGCCCGGCCGAGGATCGCTACCTCATGACCGTGATCGCGACCGCTTCCAACCCTCGATTCTCGGTCAGCCGGGCCGATATCGACCGGGGCAAGGTCACCTACACCGTCGACACGCTGCGCGAGATGCGCACCAAGCATCCCGATGCCGAGCTGTACTTCATCACCGGAGCTGACGCGCTCGCCAACATCCTGACGTGGCAGGATTGGGCGGAGTTGTTCGAACTGGCGAAATTCGTCGGAGTGAGCCGACCGGGGTATGAGCTGAACACCGATCATCTCGAGGAGCATCTGCGTGACCTGCCGGTCGATGCGGTGACCATGATCGAGATCCCGGCGTTGGCGATCTCATCGAGTGACTGCCGTCGCCGAGCCGCGGAGAACCGGCCGGTCTGGTACCTCGTGCCCGACGGCGTCGTGCAGTACATATCGAAGCGGCATCTGTATGTGCCCGTTGGAGTGGAAGGTAGTTAATTGAGCGCATCTGTCGAGTCGGTGGAGATGGCGCAGGTCGCCGCGCGCGCGGCGGACGAGAAGCTGGCCACCGACGTCGTGGTGCTCGACGTGTCCGAACAGCTGGTGATCACCGACTGTTTCGTGATCGCTTCCGCGCCGAACGAGCGTCAGGTCAATGCCATCGTCGACAATGTCGAGGAGAAGCTTCGCCTGGCCGGACACAAGCCGGTCCGGCGCGAAGGCACCCGCGAGGGCCGGTGGGCACTGCTGGATTATGTCGACATCGTCGTGCACATCCAGCACAATGACGAACGCAATTTCTATGCGCTGGAACGGCTCTGGAAGGATTGTCCGGTGGTTCCGGTGGACGGGATCGCGGCCGGGACCGAGGTGCGCGAGCACACCGAGTCCGAGGGCGTCGCGGTACGTGGTCAAGCGGGGGAAGACAGCGTGAGCGAGCGTAGCGAGTGAACCATCAATACTGCGAGCTTGCTCGCGGCGGAGCCGAGCGGAGCGAGGCGCAGCTGTGAGCAAGTATGCCGGCGTCCGCACGCTGATCCTGTTGCGGCACGGGCAGACCGAGTGGAATGCCGCCGACCGGATGCAGGGACAAATCGACACCGATCTCACCGAACTCGGTCGTCGTCAGGCGAAAGAGGCCGCACGCGAACTGGTTTCGCGCAATGCGATCGCGATCGTCTCCTCCGATCTGCGCCGTGCCTTCGATACCGCCTCGGCACTGGCCGATCACACCGATCTTCCGGTGGTCCCGGATCCGCGGCTGCGTGAAACCAATCTCGGTGACTGGGAGGGGTTGACCCATCTGGAGGTCGACGCCGACTATCCGGGCGCGCGGGTGGCCTGGCGCTTGGACGCGGCCTATACCCCGCCGGGCGGGGAGAGCAAACTCGAGGTCGGCGCACGGTCACTACCGGTTGTGCGGGAATTATTCGCCGAGCGGCAGGATTGGCCGGGCCGGACTATCATCCTGGTGGCGCATGGCGGGCTGATCGCCGCCCTCACCGCCGCGCTGCTCGACCTGCCGCCGCGGAACTGGCCTGCCCTTGGGGGACTGGCCAATACCAGCTGGGTACAGCTGAGCAGTCACGGTCCGAGCATCGATCAGCCCGGCTGGCGCCTGGATGTGTGGAACGCAGCGGCGAAGGTGGCCCCGGATGTCCTCTGAAGAACCGGTTCGGCAAGTACCGGATGAATTGTTCCGTCGGGTTTCGGCAAAGCCCGAACGGGCGATCCCGGATGCGCTGTTCGGACCTTCCCCGGTGCAGCAGGTCGAGCCGGCGGAATCGGCCGAGTCCGAGGGCGATGAAACGGTTGCCGCCGCCGACTCCGGGGAAGGTAACGAGGAGCCGGCCGGACCCGCGACCGTATCCGGAAGCGGTGTGGAGCCCGCGGAACCAGCAGGTGAGCCACCGGAAGGTAGTGCGGCGGCTGCCGATACGAATATCGCGGCGTCGACCGAGGAATCGGTGATCGGCGCTGCCCCCGCAGATGAGTCCATAGCTCCCGCAGCGGAATCCGCGCCGGATGTCCCGGCCGCGGTTTCGACAAGCGGTGCCGAATCCACTGTCACGGTGGATTCGGTCGTCGACGAGCCCGAATCGGTACCCGAGCCCGAATCGGTTATCGGTGACGAGGTTTCGGCCGCCGCGGTGGAACCGGCCTCGACCGATGTATCGGATCGTCCGGTGCTGCTGGTGATCGCCGACTCGCTGTCCTACTTCGGTCCGAAGGGCGGCCTGCCCGCGGACCATCCGAAGATCTGGCCGAACCTGGTCGGCGCCGAACTCGACTGGGATGTCGAGTTGGTCGGGCGAATCGGCTGGACCTGCCGGGACGCCTACTGGGCGTTGATCGGCGATCCCCGGGTCTGGGCCACGGTGCCGCGCGCGGGTGCGGTCGTCTTCGCGGTCGGCGGCATGGACACCTTGCCCTCGCCGCTACCGACCGCGCTGCGCGAGTTGATCCGCTATGTGCGTCCCCCGGCGCTGCGTCGCGTGGTTCGCGCCACCTACAACTGGTTGCAGCCGAAGCTGTCGAAACTCGGTCGCCCCGTGGCCTTGCCGCCGAAGGTGAGTGTGGACTACCTGGAGCAGTCGCGCGAAGCGCTGGCCCAGCTGCGCCCGGATCTGCCGGTCGTCGCGGTACTGCCATCCGTGCACGACTGTGCCGCCTACGGGCATGTGCACAGCGGTCGGGAGCCTGCCGTCGAGGTGCTGCGCGCATGGTCGGCCAAGACCTCCGTCCCGCTGGTCGATCTCGCGGAAGCGGTACGTGAGGACATCTTCTCCGGCGACGCGAATCCGGACGGCATCCACTGGGGCTGGGCCGGACATACCGCGGTCGCGAATGCAATGGTGAAGACCTTGCAGGAGGTTCGGTAGTCCGTGGCCGTTGTGGTCGTCACCGATTCGTCCGCGAGCCTGCCTGCCGAACTTGTCGGTGAGTTGGACATTGCCATTGTCCCACTGCATGTTCTGGTCGGTGACCGCACCATCCGCGAAGGTGTCGACGCCATCGATATCGATTACGGCTCCGATACCGTGACGACCTCGGCGGCCTCGCCCGGTGAGCTGCGCGCGGCCTACGAACAGGCCCTGGACCGCAGCAACGGGGACGGTGTTGTCGCGGTGCATCTTTCGCGCCAACTCTCGGGCACCTGGGAGGCGGGACGACAGGCGGTTCGCGATATGGATGCTGCCGATCGGGTCAGGTTGGTCGATTCACTCGGCGCCGGTCTGGCCACCGGCCTGCCGGTGCTCGCCGCCGCCCGGCGCGCGCATAGCGGCGCGAACGTGAATGTCGTCTATGACACCGCCGTTGCCGCGGCCAGCCGATCACGCACCTTCGTCCTGGTGAACCGCACCGAACAGTTGCGCCGCGGCGGCCGATTGAGCAGCGCCGCCGCATTTTTCGGCAGCGAACTGGTGAGCAAACCGCTGCTACAGATCGTCGAGGGCCGCCTGGAACTGCGCGAAAAGGTTCGCACTCGCTCCAAGGCATACGCCAAACTCGTTGCGGCAGCGGTGGATGCGGCGGGTGACGATGGCGCCGCCGTCGCGGTACAACACCTGGGTGCCGAGGACGCCGCGAATACCGTTGCCACCCAACTGCGCGAGTTGGTGCCCGGCATCGGTGAACTGATCGTCGCGGAATTCGGGCCGACCCTCGGCGTACATCTCGGCGTCGGTGCTGTCGGTGTGGTGGTCGTCCCCGGCGGCTGCGCGTGATCGGCCGCGGTTCAGCACTCGCGAATATGCCGCCTCTCCGGTCGAATGCTGTGGTGGGCCTAATAATTTCTGCGTGATCGTAACCCCTTCGGTCGGCATCGGAGGTGACTATCATCGCGGCGATGACGAGTTCCGCAACGCGAAGGCTCTGAACTGATCGACGATGCCACGATCCACAATGTGCGGCGGGTCCGCTCGGCGACCCCGCCCGACCCGACCACCTCAGCGGGAAATCACCGAGTGCGGCAAGGGCTTTCGGCGATGTCGAGTGGGATGGCGGAGTTTCGATATCGAGGCGTTGCACGAAAGCCATGGCGACGATGTGGGGAACGAATGCCCGATCTGCGATAAGCACCGGGGGATCGGGGCGCTGGTCGGCCCGGTGCTCTACGCCGACGACCTGGTGTTGGTGACGCATCGGCCGCTCACCGAGGGCACGCCGGTGCCGGGCTACCTTTTCGTGGAAACCCGGCGGCACGCACCGACGTTATCGACCTTGACCGACGCCGAGGCGCAGGCGGTTGGCTGGGCCGCTCGACGCGCCGCGCACGCGTTGCACGTCGAGCTGGCATCGGAATTCGTGTTCTCCGCGATCACCGACCTGAGTGTGGCGCATTTCCATCAGCACGTATTCGCTCGTCCATACGGCACCCCGGACTGGGTGCCGTGGACGAACGCCGATGCGTGGCCGGACGGGCCACATATCGATGCGTGTGCGCTCGGTGAACTGTGTGATCGCTTGGCGATTCACTTCGTGACCGAGCAGTGATGGTCACAGCAGGGTGCTGTGTGCGGCGATGAGTTCGGTTATCCGGGAAAGTAATTCGTCGGACGACAAGGGTTCGAGGCGATGTCCGTTCCGAAGACGCACCGCGACAAGGTCATTCGCGACCTCCTTCGGACCTATCACAACTTGATAGGGGACCAGGCGGGCCTGGCGAATACGCGCGCCGAGACTGCCGAGTTCGTGATCGGCGATTTCGGCGCGCAGTCCCAGCTCGCGGCAGCGTGCGAGGAGCGCTTCTGCAGGTGCCGCTTCAGCCGCCGAAACCGGCAGGATGATCAGCTGGGTCGGGGCCAGCCAGGCCGGGAACGCTCCGCCGTGCACCTCGATCAGGTGCGCGACGGCCCGCTCGACGCTGCCGATAATGCTGCGGTGCACCATGACCGGGCGGTGTTGGGCACCATCCGCACCGATATAGTGCAGATCGAATTGCTCCGGTTGGTGGAAGTCGACCTGCACAGTGGAGAGGGTGAATTCGCGGCCCGCACTGTCGGTGAACTGGATATCGATTTTGGGGCCGTAGAACGCGGCCTCGCCCTCGACTGCTTCGTAGGGTAGGCCGGAGCGGTCGAGCACGTCGGTGAGCATGGCGATCGACTGCTGCCAGAGTTCCGGGGCCACAACGTATTTCCCGCCCGGTCCGGGCAGTGAGAGGCGGTATCGGGTGGGCCGGATGCCCATGGCCGCGTGGGCCGATCGGATGAGTTCCAGCGCGCCCGCGACCTCGTCGGCGACCTGATCCACGGTGCAGAAGATGTGTGCGTCATTGAGCTGGATCGCGCGGACCCGGGTCAGTCCGCCGAGGACGCCGGAGAGTTCGGAGCGATACATCCCGCCCAATTCGGCCATCCGCAACGGTAATTCGCGGTAGCTGTGCGAGCGGGAGCCGAACATCACCGCGTGATGCGGACACAGGCTCGGGCGCAACACCACCTGTTCGCCGCCCAACGCCATGGGCGGGAACATATCGTCGCGGTAGTGCGACCAGTGCCCGGATATTTCGTAGAGCTCCCGCTTTCCGAGCACCGGTGAGTACACGTGTCGGTACCCGGCTCGTCGCTCCGCGGTGCGGATGAATTCTTCGAGTGCGTGGCGCACGGTGGCGCCATCGGGCAGCCAGTACGGCAAGCCGGATCCGATCAGTGGGTCGGTATCGAACAGGCCGAGTTCGCGGCCGAGTTTGCGATGGTCGTGCATGGGATCTCCTCGCGGACAGCGGGCGAGTGACCACAAGACGAAGCCCCAGGCACTCGCCCGGGGCGTTCGTTCAAGACAGAAATCAGCGCGCCGGGACAGTCTCCGGCGTCGTCGTCACAGCGGCGCGCTTCATGTGCGCCACAGTAGCAGAACCGTCACAGCGCTGGCAGTTCGGTTATTCCGGCGGCCGCGCCAGCAGATTCGCGCTCACGCCTGCTCGGCGAGGAAGTTTTCCCAAGCGAGCTTGCCGACTGTCGCACCATCGAGGGTGAGATTCTCCTTCGCGCGGTACGCGCGCCCGACCTTGCCCGGCACCGGAACCGGTAGGAACAGCCGTCGTTTGCCCTCGGCCTTCAGGTAGCCGCGGATCAGCTCGGCCATCGAGTACACCGTCGGCCCAACCAGATCCGCCACCCGCCCGGCCGGCGCGCCGCGCGTCAGCTCCACGAGCCGCGCGGCCACTTCCCGCGAATCGACCGGCTGCCACAGCACCGCACCGGGCGCCGGGACGATCGGGCTCTGCACCATGGCACGCGCGGTCTTCAGGGCGAGGTCGTGGAACTGGGCCGCGCGCAGGATGGTGTACGGGACGCCCGATTCGATAATGGCCTGTTCGGCGGCGTACTTGGCCCGGAAGTAACCGATCGGCAGCTTTTCGGCGCCGACAACGCCGATGTAGATGATGTGCTGGACACCCGCTTTGACGGCGGCGTCAACGAGGTGCCGGGTCGCCACCTCGTCGCCCTTGGGGCCGCCCGCCAAGTGCAGGATGAGCTCCGCGCCGTCGACCGCCGCCTCGACGCCGGTGCCCGCCAGCAGATCCCCGGTCACGAATTCGATGCCATCGGTCGACTCGTGGGCATTGCGGCTGAGCATTCGAATCTTGAAACCCGCTTCGACCAACAGTGGTGTGACGTGGCGGCCCAGCGTGCCGGTGCCGCCGGTCAGCAGGATTGTCGTCATGGTTCCTCCGAAGTTCGCGTGGGCCGATGTCTGTACCCGGATGACGACGCAGGCGGACCGGGTGTGACAAAGCCGGGAATTGTCCGCGCGCACCTCTAGGATTCCCGGGTGACCGGATATGACCACGATGCCTTCGAGCACCTCGACACCTCGACCCTGCCGCCGCGCCAGCAGCGGATCCTCGCCACGATTCGGGACTGGGTGCTGCGGTACGGGTACGCGCCGAGTACCAGGGAGATCGGCGATGCCGTCGGCCTGCGGTCCTCGTCCTCGGTCTCGAAGCATCTGAAATCCCTGGAGGACAGGGGATTTCTGCGGCGCGGGGAGACCATGTCGCGGCCGATCGATGTGCGGATGTTCCTGCAGGCTTCCGTGGTCGCGGAGCAGGTCGAGGATTCGGTCGCGGTTCCGGTCGTCGGCGATATCGCGGCGGGCACGCCTATCCTCGCCGAGGAGCACGCCGACGACATGATGACGCTGCCGCGTGAACTCGTCGGTCGCGGAACGGTTTTCGGGCTGCGCGTGCGCGGCGATTCGATGATCGATGCGGCTATCTGCGACGGTGACCTTGTGGTGATCCGCAAACAGCACGAGGCGCATTCCGGTGACATCGTCGCCGCGATGATCGATGGCGAGGCGACGGTCAAGGTCTATCGGCGTCGCAACGGGCATATCTATCTGGAACCGCGGAATCCGGCCTACGACGTGATCGACGGTGACGAGGCCGTGGTGCTGGGGAAGGTTGTCTCGGTGATGCGTCGCGTGTGAGCGCGGCGCGGCGGCTCGAAATTCCGTTGCTCGGGCTAATGACCAGCGGTAACGTCGCTTCGGTTTGTCAACCGATCGATCGAAGGAGTCGATGCCGTCATGAAAGCCGTCACCGAACGCGACATCAGGTCGTCGTTCATCAACTGTTCCAAGACGACCGCCAAGAAGTTGCCGGTGCCCGGAGACCTGGACGCACAACCGTGGGATGACCTGGATTTCCTCGGCTGGAACGATCCGTCGCTACCGGGCCGCGGCTATCTCGTTGTGCCGCAGGACGATCGCATCGTCGGCGTCGCACTGCGTTATGAAACCGGCGGATCCGGCCGGACCCAGATGTGCGCGATCTGCCTGACCTCGCATACCGGGCGGGGTGTGTCGCTGATGACCGCGCGCAAGGCCGGCGAATCCGGGCGCCGGGGCAACTCGATCGGTACCTACATGTGCACCGATCTGGCGTGTTCGCTGTACGCGCGCGGTAAGCGGACGCCCGCGCTCGGCAATCGATACCGCGAAAATCTCATCACCGAGGAGACCAAGATCGAGCGGGTTCGGGAGAATATGAACGCCTTCCTCACCAGGCTGTTCACCTAAATCCGTCGATTCGGTTCCAGCACTGAAATGGAGGTAGATGCCATGTGCCGACACTCAACACAACGCGGGATGCCCGAGATTCCTCTCCGGTTGAGTAGGCCCGGATTCGGTCCGGTCCGACTCATCCGGAGAGGACTCACTCTTCTTCCGCCAACCCTTGCTGGCCAGGCCAGTCGGTATCATTCAGCTGAATGTCAGCTGCGTTCGAGTTCGCGAGGGACTGGCGATGGCGACGAGGCGGGTGTGACGAGGCTGCCGCACTATGCGGCGATGCTGGCGATGGCGGGTGCCCTCCACAACGGTGCGGTCGTGGCACACCTCAGGCGACCGATTTACGGCCGACGTATGCAACGGGAACGGCGAGGACGACCAGGATTCCGCCGAACCAGGCCGTGGTGGTGAGTGAGGTTGTTCCGACGATGAACCCACCGGCTGCCGCACCGAGGGCAATGGAGAGGTTGAAGATCGACACGTTCAGGGCGGTGGCGGCCTCCGCCGCATTCGGTGCGGCACGCATGATCCAGGTTTGTGTGCTCACCGAGACCCCGCCGTAGGCCAGGCCCCACAGCAGCAGGATGCCGACGCCGCCCGCAGGGCCATTGCCCAGCAACGGAATTGCCAGCAGGACCACCGCGAGGCCGATGGCGATGGCGGCCATGGTCGCAAAGGTGCGTCGCGCCACTCGCGCGCCGGCGATGAAATTGCCGGTGATACCGGCCACCCCGTAACCGAGCAGCAGCGCACCGATGAGACCGGGGGCGATCCCGGCCACATCCGTGAGGATCGGGCGAACGAACGTGTAGGCGGTGAAGTGGCCGACTACCACACAGCCGGTGACGAACAGCCCGCAACGGATACCGAGGTTGGTGCGTACCAGATTCGGGAGGCTGCGTAGCGAACTCGCGGTCGACGGCAAGGTGGGCAACGTCGAGACCATGCCGGCCAGGACAAGTCCGGCCAGCACCGCGCCGGCCGCGAAAGCCCAACGCCACCCGGCGATCTGACCGAGTTGGGTGCCAAGCGGGACGCCGAGCACCGATGCGGTGGCAACCCCGCCGAAGATGAGCGAGGTGGCTCGGGGCACCGACTCCGCACGAACCAGGCGAACCGCGAGACTTCCTGCAACGGACCAGAATCCGCCGATACACACGCCGGCAAGAGCACGCGCGGTCAGCAGCACCGGGAAATTGGGCGCCACAGCGGAAATCAGATTGGCAAGGGCGAGGGTGCTCATCAGTCCGCACAGCAGTATGCGTCGGTCGAGACGACCCGCGCCTCCGATGACCAACGGCGCAGCGATCGCCGCCACTACACCGGGAATGGTGACCATGAGTCCGCCGGTGCCGATGGTGACGTTCAGTTGCCCGGTCATCGGCGTGAGCAGGCCGACCGGCAGCATTTCCACCGTCACCATGGTGAAGATGCCCAACGCGACGAGGGCGACGGCGAGCCACTCGCGGGTTGTCGTGCGTGCGGGAAGGGTCGTAGACATCTCGATCCAATCTCTTTCCTGGATATTAGGAGTCCAGAATTGGGGGCATGCGGGAACGCGCCCGAAGAGGTGTTCAAGCAGGCCGATGGAACCAGGCGCGGACGCGCTCGCCCACGCCGGGAGCTTCCTGTTCGGCCTGTGCCGCGATATCGGCGACAGTCCGGGATGCCAGACTCCGGCGCCACGCCAGATCGGCCGCGGTGAACACCTGCTTCACCGCGCACTCGTGCGGGAACTTCTCCGGCGGCCCGCCATCGGGCCCATGCCGCCGGATTTCCTGGCAGGCAAAAGCATTGTCGGGTCCCTCGATCGCGGCCACGATGTCCATGACGGTCACCGTGTCCGCGGGTCGGGCGAACTGGAAACCGCCCCGCGGCCCGGAACGCGAGCTCAGCACGCCGGCCAGACATAGCGCCTGCAAGCGCTTGTTGAGGTAGGCCGTCGGCAGCTCATGGTAGGCGGCCAACTCCCGGACCGAGACCGGATCGGGCCCGGCCCAGAACAGATTCAGACAGCTGTGTACCGCCCACTCGACACCCCCTGACATCCGCATAATTCTGGATACTACATATCCACATCAAGAAGTCCAACCTCGTCTCGATGAACCACAACCTCCCGACAGCGCGCTCTACTGCGGCGAAGCAACACCGAGTGCAGCGCAGCGGTACATAGTCACTGCCGGCCAGATGCATGCGGTACTCGCTCGAACTGTGTTCAGAGAATGGAGAACCCGCGTGGTGTTTCGTCCTACCCTCCGCCTGGCTGCCACCGGGCCGCGCAGCGCTCGAAGTGATTGCGGGCGCAGTGGATCCGCCGCCGTCCGAACAGTGGATCCCCGCCCAGCTACACCGCTGGCTACGGCTCAATATCGGCGGCTTGTGGCTCGCCGAGGTAGAGATCATCCATGCCAGCCGCAATCAGCTGATATGTGTACCTATCCGGCAATGGGCACATCAACACGCGCTTTCGCTGCCACCTGAATAGAGCACCGCGCGCTCCCACGCGACGCCGAGA
Organism: Nocardia sp. NPDC049707; assembly: GCF_040674855.1. NCBI lineage: Bacteria > Bacillati > Actinomycetota > Actinomycetes > Mycobacteriales > Nocardiaceae > Nocardia > Nocardia sp. NPDC049707. The sequence continues at coordinate 162,092 of NZ_JBFANN010000008.1, forward strand.
CCGGCCGGTACCATTCAACTGGTTATCTAGCAGCAATTAGAGTGCGCGAGAGGACTGGTGATGGCGACGAGGCGGGTGTGACGAGGCTGCCGCATTACGCGGCGATGCTGGCAGCGGCGGGAAAGCTTCCCGCCGACGATGATCAGTGGGCTTACGAGGTCAAATTCGATGGCATTCGCGCCATCGGCTACGTCGATGACGTTCTGCGGCTGATCTCGCGCAACGACAAGGACATCTCCGCCGCCTGGCCGGAACTCGCGGATATCGCACCCGGGAATCCGAGATTCGTCGTCGACGGCGAGGTCGTCACGTTCACCGCCGACGGCAGGACCTCCTTCGAGGCGCTGCAGCCGCGGATGCATCAGCGCAATCCGGCCATGATCCGCGCTCTGCAGAAGTCCATCCCGGCGACGTACCTGATCTTCGATCTGCTCCACATCGGCGACCGATCCCTGATCGACCTGCCCTACCAGCAGCGTCGCCAACTGTTGGAACAGCTCGGCTTACGCGGCCCGCATTGGCAGGTTCCACCGCGCTTGCACGGCATAGGCGCCGACATACTCGCCGAATCGAAACGCCTCCGCCTCGAAGGCATTCTCTGTAAGCGCCTCGACAGCCCCTACCTACCCGGCCGGCGCAGCCCACGCTGGACCAAGGTCAAAAATATGCGCGACCAGGAGGTCGTCATCGTCGGCTGGCGACCGGGAACCGGCCGGCGCGCGGGCACCATCGGCTCCCTGCTGATGGCAGTGCACGACGACTCCGGAAATCTGGTCTACATCGGCAGTGTCGGCACCGGCTTCACCCAATCCGCCCTCGCCGCCCTGCAGTCCAAACTTCAACCCCTACAACGCGATACCCCCACCGTCAGCGCCGATGTCGGCGACGCCGTCTGGACAAACCCCACCCTCGTCGGCGAAGTAACTTTCACCGAATGGACCGGTGACGGCCGCCTCCGCCACCCCTCCTGGCGCGGCCTGCGCCCCGACAAATCCCCCACCGAAGTCAAACGAGAAACCCAATCCGGCCTCGGTGGTTCATGAGCTCGAACGATCCCGGATGCGGTTCGTCGTGTCATGGATCAATCGCTGGACAACTGCTCGCGCAGCACCGTGCCCAGGGCGACGGGGTCGCGGCCCAGCGGGTTGGCCAACGTCGGGTGGGGAACTCGTTCGCACGGCTGGCGGCGAAGATGCCCAGCAACTGATCCGGTATTGCCGCACCAGTTTTCGCGCCTTCGCGGGCGTGGTTATCCACAGGCTCGCAGTTATCAACAGACTTTTTATTTCGCCTGGTCGGCACGGCTTGCTGACCTTGTCGCAGGACTAGCGTCGCCGCCATGTCACGACATGACGAGCGCGAGCGGATTCGCCGCCGACTGACCGTGCTGACCGAGCGCGTCGGCGCCAGCCGAACGATCGGTACCGGGCGTCCGCCGTCGTCCGACCCCGTAGGTGCTGAGCTCTGTCGAAGTTCGCCCCGTTCGTCGAGGTCCGGAAAAGGGTCGGTGCGCACTGAGCCGGGGCGTGCGGTGGGCGGTGGGCGCTGGGATGACGAGCAGTTATCCGAGGAAGTGGAGTCCCGTCCTGAGAATGAGTGGACCGAGGACGTCGGGTCCGACGACGGTGAGCAGGATTGTGTGGGCCGGGCCGGCGACGTGCGGGCACCGGGTTGGCTGGATGAACCGCAGCGCCGCTCCGCATGGCGGGATCGGCTTGTGCCGGAACGGTTTCGCGGGACTCGACTGGATCCGGGATGGCGGGGACTTGCGACGCTCATCGCGGTCGGACTGGCGTCGGTGGTCGTTGCGGCTGTCGTGGTGTTGCGTGAGCGGCCGGTCGCGCAGCCGGTGCCGCCGCCGTCCGCGGTGCGCATCAGCGGCGGCACGGTACCGGCTGGGCTGTCCGCCAGCATGGCGGCATCATCCGGCGCCGCACCTTCTGCTGTGCCGATATCTGCCAGTCCCGCAACGGAATTGGTGATCAGCGTGGTCGGTCTCGTCCAGCGCGGCGGTCTGGTGCGATTGCCCGCGGGAGCGCGGGTCGCCGACGCGCTCACCGCCGCGGGCGGTGCGAAGGACGGTGCGGACCTGAGCGGACTCAACCTCGCGCAGCGTCTTCAGGACGGCGACCAGGTTCTCGTCGGTCCGAGCGGTCCGAATGCGGGGCCGCAGCTCGGCAGCACCACGATCAGCGCAAGCGGTCGAGCACCAAGCGGCTCGGCATCGAATTCGGCTGCGGCGCAACGTCCGTCGAGCAAGGTCGACCTCAATTCGGCAACCGAAGCCGACCTCGACGCCCTACCCGGTATCGGCCCGATCACCGCCCGCGCGATCGTCGCCTGGCGCACCACGAATGGACGATTCACCGATGTCGCCCAACTCGGCGAGGTCGACGGCATCGGCCCGGCCCGCCTCGCCCGCCTGCGCGATCTGGTGACGGTATGACCGCATTCGAGCGGATATCGGACCGGCCGGGTGATATCGATCGGCGGGCTGCCACCGACGGCGAGCCAGCGGTAGCGGCGGCACCGGTGCTGGACGCTCGGTTGCTGCCTGCGGCGCTGAGTTGTTGGGGCGCAACGATTGTCGCGCTGACGGTGGGATGGACGGCCGGGCTGGTACTGGCAGCCGCGCTGGTGCTGCTGGCCATCGGGCTCTGGGTGGTGCTATTGCGTGCGGTGGCCCATCCCAGTGAGCGGTGGCGGGTGGTCGCCGTGGCCGCGCTTGCCGCGCTGCTGCTAGGTGCCGGGTTCGCGCTGGCCGGGGCGTGGCGCGAGCATCGGGTGGCGACGCATCCGTTGCGCAACACCGTGGTTTCGGTGCGTGTGGTCGTGGTACCCATCGATGACCCGAAGCCGGTGCGGTCCAGTGCATTCGGAGGTGAGCAGCGATGGACCGTTCGGGCACGGTTGCGTGAGTACCGGCAAGGCGTATCGACTGTGCGGGCGGGTGGCACCGTGGTGATTCTGGCCTCCGGCGCGGAATGGGGCGAGCTGCTGCCCGGACGAGCGGTGGAGTTTCGGGCCGAGCCGGAGCCGCCGTGGCACCGCGATCTGACCGTCGCCACGCTGCGCGTCCAGGGATCGCCGGTGGTGGTCGGCGCATTGCCCTGGTGGCAACGCGTCGCCGCCGCGGTACGCACCGACCTCGCGTCGGCGGCACGCGTGCTGCCCGAGCGGCAGGCGGGGCTGTTGCCAGCGCTGGTGGTGGGGGACACCTCCGCGCTATCCGACGAAGTTCGCGAAGAGTTCGAAATCGCTGGACTGCAACATATTTGCGTGGTCAGCGGGGCCAATTTCACGATCTTGTCGGCGGTTGTGCTCGGTGCGCTGCGGCTGCTCACCGTGGGCCCGCGCGCCAGTGCCGTGGTCGCGGCGGCGGCACTGCTGATGTTCATTGTGGTGGCACGTCCGGACCCGAGTGTGCTGCGGGCAGGGGCAATGGGCGCGATCACCTTGCTCGCCTTGCTGACCGGACGCCGGAAACAAGCATTGCCCGCGCTCTGCGCGGCGGTCATCGGTCTGCTCGCGCTGTGGCCGGAACTTGCGGTGCGTGCCGGATTCGGACTGTCGGTACTGGCGACCGCCGGACTGATCCTCTTGGCGCCGAGTTGGGCGGACTGGTTGCGCGGCCGCGGCTGGTGGCGGGTGCCGGCCGAAATCGTCGCGGTATCGGCCGCCGCATTCGTCGTGACGACACCGCTCGTCGTCGCGCTGACCGGACGGCTCAGCCTGGTCGCGATCCTCGCGAATGTCCTGGTCGAACCGGTAATCGCACCGGTGACGGTCCTCGGGGCGGTCGGCACCGTGCTCGCTGCGGCTTGGCCGCCGCTGGCTGAACTGATACTGCGCTGCGCGCAACCGCCACTGTGGTGGTTGCTGTTCGTCGCTGAACATGCGGCGAATGTTCCGGGTGCCGAGATTTCCGTGCGCGATGGGCTCATCGGCGGGGCTATCGCTTGTGCGGCAGTAGTTCTCATCGTGTTGGCATTGCGGTCGGCGATGATGCGCCGCCTCGCCGCTGCCGCACTGCTCGGTGTCTCGGCGGTACTGATTCCGGTCCGCGTTTGGCACCCGGGCTGGCCACCCGCTGGGTGGGTACTGGCCGTCTGTGATGTCGGTCAGGGTGACGGACTCGCCTTATCCGTCGATGACCACACGGCGGTGGTCATCGATGTCGGACCGGACCCACGCACCATGCGCACCTGTCTGAATCGCTTGCGCATCAACCGAATCTCACTCCTGGTGCTGACCCATCCGCACGCCGACCATATCGCCGGGTTGGCCGGTGCCTTACGAGGTCGTTCGGTCGATGCCCTGGCGGTCGGTCCCGGCGAGCTCTCCGGAACAACGGGCAATGTCGAATCCGGACGCGCGGGCGACCGTCGAACATCGAATCCGAACAGATCCGAGGCGGATTCAGGTGAGTCGACGGCCGCTTCCCGCGAACCGCGTTCCCCACGAAATCGGCGCGCATCGGTCAGCGGACCGGAGCAAGTCGCCAGCCTCGCAGCACAGGCGGACATCCCGGTGCAGGAGCTGTCCTCGGGACAGGTACTGCGTTTCGGCGCTGTGGAATTGAACGTACTGGCCCCGGCCCCACTCGCGCACCACCCGACCGGCCAGCCCAGCACCGACGATGCCAATGACCGCTCGATCGTCATCGCCGCCACCACAGCCGCGGGCCGAATCCTGTTCACCGGCGATATCGAGGCCCCGGCGCAACAACGACTGCTGCATTCGGGTGCTCACCTACAGGCCGACGTGCTGAAGCTGCCACACCACGGATCCCGAACGACCACCAAGGAATTCATCGCCGCCGTCCACCCTCGACTCGCCTTGGTCAGCGTCGGTGCCGACAACACCTTCGGACATCCGAATCCGGGAGTGCTCACGGACCTGGCCGATCTGGGGGTTGCGGTCGCGCGGACCGATCAACAGGGCGATGTACTGGTCCTGGGGGAGGGCCGCCAGCTGCGAACCCTGACCGTCCGCCCAACCAGACCGTCGTCGGGATAGCCCAGTGACATGGTCGTGGTGAATAGAAGTGCGGCGACTGTCCGAGCGCCATGACGGCTTCCAGCGCGATCTACTCCGTGCGCAATTCCGAGAAGCCGTCGCGTCGACCCCAGATCAAGGCCTCGCGCAGCACGAACACCGTCCGCCCGATCGGCGTGAGGGTCCTCAGGGGGCGTACGAACGGGTGACAAAAGGCGGAGTGTGTCGGCGGGAGTTGATCGAGGCCACTGCGGCGGGCAACCGGTGTTCACATCGGGCTGGCTGTACTGGTGCCCGTGAGGGTGCGGACCTGTCGGTGCGGAACCGTAGGATGCTCGCCGTGAGCGACCGCAGCGAGCGAACCAGATGCACAGCACCATCGGTCACGCCGGAGCACAGCGAGGTGCGGTCATGACCGAGCGGACTGCGCCGGTGCACCTGGTGCTCGGTGATGAAGAGCTGTTGGTGGAACGGGCCATCGCGGGGATTACGGCGCACGTGCGGACGAATGCGCCGGATCCCGATGCGGTACCCGTCGATCGGCTGCGGGCCGGGGATGCCAGCACCGCGGAACTGGCGGAGTTGTTGAGTCCTTCCCTGTTCGCCGAGGATCGGGTAATCGTGCTCGAGTCCGCGGCGGATGCGGGTAAGGATGCGGTCGCGGTGATCACCGCCGCCGCCGGCGATCCGCCCGATGGCGTGGTGCTCGTGGTGTTGCACTCCGGGGGCGGCCGGGCCAAGGCGCTGGTCCCCGCGCTGCAAAAGGCGGGTGCGCAGGTGCACGAATGCGCCAAGTTGACCAAGGCGGCCGAGCGGGTGGAATTCGTGCGCGGCGAATTCCGCAACGCCGGGGTGCGGGTGTCGAGCGAGGTCGTGCAGGTGATGTTGGAGGCGGTCGGCTCGGATCTGCGGGAATTGTCCGCCGCCTGTTCGCAATTGGTCGCCGATACCGGCGGCAAAGTCGATATCGCCGCGGTGCGCCGGTACTACTCCGGCAAGGCCGAGATCTCCGGTTTCGATGTCGCCGAACTCGCGGTGGCAGGGGATCGGCCCGGTGCGATGGAGGCATTGCGCTGGGCCACCGACCGCGGCGTCCCGCAGGTACTTCTCGCCGACGCACTCGCCGACTCGGTCCACACCATTGCCCGCGTCGGTTCCGCGGGCCGTGGCGACCCATTCAAGCTGGCCCAGCAATTGGGTATGCCGCCGTGGAAGGTGAAGAAGGCCCAAGCCCAAGCGCGGGGGTGGAACCAGGCCAGCATCGGCGCGGCCCTCCAAGTCGTCGCCACGCTGAATGCGGATGTCAAGGGCGGTGCCGCCGACGCCAACTACGCCTTGGAGCACGCCCTCACGCGGATCCTGGACCTGCACTCCGCAAGCTGACGCGGTTCCGTGGCAACAATTGCGAGCGGATCACCGCGTGGCTGGTGTCTTCCTGGCGCGGCGTGCCGAAGTGTTCGCAGCACACCCTATGTAGGTCGTCGTAACGGATGTTGGTCGGAGTTTCCGCCATCTTGTTGACGTCCTGATGCGGTGGTGTGAGTCCGGCTCGCACCACCGCATCAGGGAAACTCAGTCGCGGCCCTCGATTTTCAGGTCGCCGAAAGTCACGCTGCGAGTCATCGGACGGGCCAGCATGTCGTGCGGGAAGCCGAGTTCGATCGCGCTGGCCGCTTGCAGCCGGTCCAGCTGCGCGGCATCGAATTCGACCTCGAGTGCACCGAGGTTGTCCTCCAACTGGGCCGCGGTGCGCGCGCCGATGATCGGCGCCGTGACACCCGGGTTCTGTAGCGTCCAGGCCAGCGCCACCTGCGCTGGCGTCTTACCCAGTTGTGCCGCAACGTCTTTCACCACATCGGCGATGGTGAGGCTGCGTTCGGTGAGCGAGCCGTTGGCGGCTGCCACATTCTTGCGTGTGCCCTGGGGTGAGCTTTCCGCGTCGTGCGCCAGATCGGTGCGGCTGTACTTGCCGGTGAGCACGCCGCTGGCCAGCGGCGACCACGGCACCACACCGAGGCCGAGTTCCCGCGCCATCGGAATGAGATCGCGTTCGACGGTCCGTTCGATCAGGCTGTACTCGATCTGCAGCGCGATAAGCGGCGACCAGCCGCGCAGGTCGGCGATGGTCTGCATGCGGGCGATCTGCCAGGCCGGTGCGTCGGAGATGCCGACATAGAGCACCTTGCCGGCGCGGACCAGATCGTCCATGGCGCGCAGGATTTCCTCGACCGGGGTCAGGAAGTCCCAGGCGTGCAGGTACAGCAGATCGATGTAGTCGGTATTCAGCCGACGCAGGCTGGCCTCCACCGAACCGACCATGCTCTTGCGGTGATTGCCGCCGGAGTTGGGATCGCCCGGGCGGCGCAGCATCGTGTATTTCGTTGCCAACACCAGACTTTCGCGATTGGCGGCGCTGAACTCGCCGAGCAGCTGTTCGGAGGTGCCGTTGGTGTACTGGCTCGCGGTATCGATGAAGTTGCCGCCGCGCTCGACGTAAGCGTCGAAGATCTTGCGGGCCTCGTCCTTATCGGCGCCCCAACCCCAATCGGCGCCGAACGTCATGGTTCCGAGGGACAGCGGAGACACTCGAAGACCCGAGCGGCCGAGCAACCGGTAGGTATCGAGAGTGCGGGTTCCAGACATATCGTGCTCCCGTCATTCGTATTTCGTTTCCGATGCCATCGATTCTGGAACGGCGCGATACCGTGGGTAAGGGAAGGTTCGTCCTGGGAAAGCCAGTCCTAGTCAGCCGTAAGATCGAGGGCTATGACCAGCACGGTGAATGCCACACAGCGGGTCGAGCTCAGGCCCGGAGGCGGTGGCTCGCGTGACCACGGAGCGTCGGGGAGCTCCGCGACTTGGGCACAAGCACTCGCGACCTTTCTGCGCGCTCGGCGCGAGCGACTGAATCCGGGCGATCTGGGTCTGCCCGCGCGCAAACAGGCTCGGCGCACCCCGGGACTGCGCCGCGAGGAAGTCGCCGAGCTGGCGGGTGTGAGCACCGACTACATCGTGCGGTTGGAACAGGGGCGCGGTCTGCGCCCATCCGCGGATGTCCTGGAGGCGCTCGCAGGCGCCCTGCGCCTGGATACCGACGAGCGCGCCTACCTCTTCGATCTGGCCCAGCAGCGCCAGCCGAATGCCGGGAAACCGAGCACCGTCCCCGCACCCGCGCTGGAGCTGCTGGTGCACGATCTGTCGCCATTGCCCGCGATGCTGGTCAATCACCGCTACGACATCCTGGCGTGGAATCCGGAAATGGCCAGGTTGATCGTCGACTTCGGTGCCCTGCCGCCGCGGCAGCGCAACTCCATGTGGTTGTGCTTGTTGGATCCCGCGATGCGCGATTTCTACTGCGACCGGGATCGGATCATTCGCGAGGGGGTCGCCGATCTGCGCGCCGCATGGGCGGCCCACCCCGACGATCAGGAGCTGGCCGATCTGGTCGCCGAGCTCACCGCACGCAGCGAGGAGTTCGCGCAGGGGTGGGCCAGGCACGACGTCAGGGTGCAGGGGCGCGGGAGCAAGCCGCTGCGTCACCCGGAGGTCGGCCCGCTGGTGGTCAATTTCGAAGTACTCATGCCGCTACAGGATCCCGACCAGCGCATCATCATCTATCGCGCGGCCGATGCGGACTCGCAGGCCGCGCTGGATCGCTTGAACGCCGACCTGGGCTGAGTACTCAGCGCCGTCAGAGATCCGCACCCGCTCGGTGCGGGTGCGGATTCGCGGGGTTTCTATTCGGCCGAACTGAGAACCAGCTCGACGTCGTCTTCGGACTCCTCGTACCGGCCCTCCCACTCCTCGTAGACCGGAATTTCCTCGTCCCGGGTGACGATCCACTCCAGCGAGTAGCCGCCCTCCTCATCGGGAACCATGACGTTCTCGATCTTCAGTCCGATGCCTAGGACCTCGGCTGCGCGGATGACATCCGGCAGATCTTCGGAGCGAACCGGCGTCTGATTGGCGTACACGGTAACCATGCGCCGAATCGTAGCGGGAACCTCCGACATGTGGCTGCCCGATCCGAATTCGGCTCGAGGAGTGGGATATGGCGATGACCTGGGGATGTTGCCGGGCCGCCACTTTCCTGCCGGTTTGCCAGGGAAGTCTCGATGACACGGCATCTGCCGGGACGGTTCCGCTCAACGCCCAGGGAGCGGCATCACCACCGAGGCAGAGGATTGCTGAGTTATTGCTGAGGAAAAATCTGAACTGCGGCTACCGAACCGAAAAAGTGATCTTCGCGATAGGCGACGCGGACGACAAAAGCCGCCGTGGTCATCGGGGCCACGGCGGCTGCGTCAACGTATGGGGTACCGCGGGCGGCACCGGGGAGATCAGAGCTTGTTCAGCGCCAGTGCGAGGGCCGACTTCTTGTTGGCGGCCTGGTTGGCGTGGATGACGCCCTTGGAGGCGGCCTTGTCCAGTTTGCGGCTGGCGAAGACCAACTGCTCGGCGGCCTTCTCCTTGTCGCCGGCCGCGGCGGCCTCCCGGAAGCGGCGGATCTGGGTGCGCAGCTCGGACTTGACCGACTGGTTACGCTTGCGCGCCGCCTCGTTGGTGCGGATCCGCTTCATCTGGGACTTGATGTTGGCCACGCCTGTTTCCTCGTGTTCCTGTCGCTGGTGGACGGTGCTGAAAAGTTTGCGAGCGCGCGGTGGCAACCGGAGTAATCAGGTAACGCGACGCCGAAGATCGAGGGTACCAGCCGGCGCGTCGCACACGAAATCACCACCACCCGGCATGCGAAATCGCCACCGCGCGAACGGTTCGATCAGCAACGTTACCGACCCGGAAAAACGGGCGGAAACCCGGAGTGATGCGAGAAATTTACCTGCGTCTCACACAGCATCGATGCTGCATGTAGCACGATTTTTGCATGACCCCCGCCGCGCCGCCACGTTCGGCACGATCACCTGCGCCGACCCGTGCCCGGCCGAACGGGCAGGGGAACGGCAACGGCAGAGCAACCACATCCGGACTGTTCGAGGGCTATCGGCCCGGCCGGTACGCGGACGCCTTCGACGAGATGTTCGACAGCCAGGGCCGGGTGCGTCAGCCATACCGGGGCATCTTCTCGGCGCTGGCACCCATCGACGTAGCCGATCTCGCGGCCCGCTCGGACGCACTCGACCGCGCGTTCATCGATCAGGGCATCACCTTCTCGCTGTCCGGACAGGAGCGGCCCTTCCCACTCGATCTGGTGCCGCGGGTGATCGCGGCCGCCGAATGGGCCAAGCTGGAGCGCGGGATCAAGCAGCGCGTCACGGCGCTGGAGCTGTTCCTCGCCGATGTCTACAGCGAGCAGAACATCCTGCGTGATGAGGTCATCCCGAAGCGGCTGGTCACCTCGTGTCAGCACTTCCACCGCGAGGCCGCCGGACTGGTTCCGCCGAACGGGGTGCGCATCCATGTGGCGGGTATTGATCTGATCCGCGACGAGCGCGGCGACTTCCGGGTGCTCGAGGACAATCTGCGCTCGCCGTCCGGGGTGTCCTATGTCATGGAGAACCGGCGCACCATGGCACGGGTCTTCCCGGACCTGTTCTCCTCGCACCGGGTGCGCGCGGTCGGTGACTATCCGACCCATCTGCTGGCGGCGCTGCGCGCCTCGGCCGCACCGAACGAGGCCGATCCGACGGTGGTCGTGCTCACGCCCGGCGTCTACAACTCGGCCTACTTCGAACATTCGCTGCTGGCCAGGCAAATGGGAGTGGAACTGGTCGAGGGGCGCGACCTGTTCTGCCGCGACAATGTCGTGTATATGCGCACCACGGCGGGGGAGCGCCAGGTCGACGTGATCTACCGCCGCATCGATGACACCTTTCTGGACCCGATGCACTTCCGACCCGATTCGGTGCTCGGCGTCGCCGGATTGGTGAATGCCGCGCGGGCGGGCAATGTGGTCGTCTCCAGCGCGATCGGTAACGGAGTCGGCGACGACAAGCTGACCTACGCGTATGTGCCGACGATCATCGAGTACTACCTCGCCGAGAAACCGGTGCTGCCCAATGTCGATACCTATCGCTGCTGGCTCGACGACGAGCGCGAAGAAGTGCTCGATCGCCTCGCCGAACTGGTGATCAAACCGGTCGAGGGGTCGGGCGGCTACGGCATCGTCATCGGTCCGGTGGCCACGCCACGGGAATTGGAGGCGACCCGGCGCAAGATCAAGTCGGATCCGCGGGGCTGGATCGCCCAGCCGGTGGTGCAGCTGTCTACTGTGCCGACCAAGATCGGAAACGAGCTGGTGCCCCGCCACGTCGACCTGCGGCCCTTCGCGGTCAACAACGGCGACGACATCTGGGTGCTGCCGGGCGGTTTGACGCGGGTGGCACTGCCGGCGGGGTCGCTGGTCGTCAATTCCAGTCAGGGCGGTGGCAGTAAGGACACCTGGGTGCTGGCCGGGCGCACCTCCCCGGCCGATCGTGAGCTCGCGGGTGAGGAGCTGGTGAGCGATCCGCCGCAGTCCGATCGGCGCCAGCTGGGCCGGGAATTGACCGCGGCGCAGGCGAATCAGCAACAGCAGCAGCAACAACAGGAGCAGCGGCTGGGATCGATGCGGCAGAGTCAGCGACTGGGACAAGGCAGACCGCGGCAGGGCCCGGTGATGCGCTGATGCTGGCCCGCAACGCCGAATCCCTGTACTGGATCGGACGATACGTCGAACGTGCCGACGACACCGCTCGCATCCTCGACGTTGCGGTGCATCAGCTGCTCGAGGACGCCACGGTGGATCCGGACCGAACCTCGCGAGTCCTGTTGCGGGTGTTGGGTATCGAACCACCCGAGGTCGAACTCGATGTCTGGTCGGTCACCGACCTGGTTGCCTTCAGCCGCGAGCACGGCAATTCCATTGTCGATTCGATTGCCAATGCCCGCGAAAATGCCAGGGGCGCACGCGAAGTCACCTCCAGCGAGATGTGGGAGTGCCTGAATGCCACCTATATCGGGCTCACCGCCACCGAGAAGGCCGCCCGCAATCTCGGTCCGCACGTGTTCTTCCACTACATCAAGGATCGGGCGGCGATGTTCGCCGGACTCTCCGATTCCACCCTCAGCCGCGACGACGGCTATCGCTTCCTGCTGCTTGGTCGCTCCATCGAACGCGTGGATATGACCGTGCGCCTGCTGCTTTCGCGCGCGGGCGATCGCACCTCGTCACCGGCCTGGGTGACCGTACTGCGCTCGGCCGGTGCGCACGACACCTATCTGCGCACCCACCGCGGTGCGCTCGATGCCAATCTGGTCGCCGAATTCATCCTGCTGGACCGGCTTTTCCCGCGGTCGGTCTTCCATTCGGTGCGGGTCGCCGAGACCTGCCTCGCCGAACTCGATCAGCGCCCGAGCAGCCGGGTCGGCGCGGGCCACGAGGCGCAGCGGTTGCTCGGCCGGGCCCGCAGCGAACTCGAATTCCTGCCGCCCGGTGCGCTGCTGGAGGACCTGCAGAATCGTCTGCTTTCGCTGCAGAAGACCTGTCGCGAGGTCAGTGAGGCGATCGCACTGCAGTACTTCCATGCGGCGCCGTGGGTGGCCTGGACCGATCTGCGCAGCAGCCACGATCACCATGCGCAGGTGGAGGGAGAGTTGTGAGTTGGCGGATCAGGGTGGTGCACACCACCGGTTATGTTTACGACGCCCCGGTTACCCGGTCCTTCAATGAGGCTCGGCTCACTCCGCGTGCGGACAGCAGGCAGAACGTCATCCTGAATCGGGTCGAGACGGTGCCCTCCACCCGGTCCTATCGCTATACCGACTACTGGGGTACCGCGGTCACCTCTTTCGATCTGCATGCGCCGCATACCGAATTGGAGGTCACCGGATCATCGGTGGTGGAGACCGAACCATTCGCCGGTGCGGCCGAGGAGTTGCCCTGGGAGGAGTTGCGCTCCGAATACATCAGTGACCGTTTCGACGAAATGCTCTCGCCCACCGCCTATGTGCCGCAGGACAAGAAGCTGGCCGCGATCGCGAAGCAGCTGGCACGCGGTGTGCCGCCGGCGAAAGCCGTGGTGCGCGCAGCCGAATGGGTACACGACGAAATGAAGTACATCGCGGGTACCACCTCGGTGCATACCTCGGCGGTACAGGCCTTCGCCGAACGTGAAGGCGTATGCCAGGATTACGCGCATCTGACCCTGGTCTTATTGCGCAGCATGGGGATTCCGAGCCGCTATGTCTCCGGATATCTGCACCCGAATCCGGCCGCCGAGATCAATGAGACGGTCGCGGGGCAGTCGCACGCCTGGATCGAGGCCTGGACCGGCGCGTGGTGGGGCTACGACCCGACCAACGATATCGCCATCAACGAACAGCACATATCCGTCGGCGTCGGCCGCGATTACGCCGATGTGCCGCCGCTGAAGGGCATCTTCTCCGGCGGCGGCTCGACCGATCTGGAGGTCGTCGTCGAGATCACCCGGCTCGCCTAGCTGCCCAGCCGGCGTTGGCGATCGGTTGTGGGGCGTTGTAGTGCTCACCCGTCTCGCGTAACGTCATTTTTCACATCAGCCGTGATTTCGTAGCAGGTCCTAGGCCGAACCCCATGCACACGGGGAAGATCCTCTCGGAAGGTGGCGCGTATGTCTCCCACTGCTCAGGAAGTCGTCGAGGAAGTCACCGAACTGGAGCCGACACCGGAGCCCAAGAAGTGGGCGGCCGAGGCGCTCGGCACGTTCGTTCTGGTGATGAGCGGTGTCGGCACCGCGGTGCTGGCCGGTGAACGCGTCGGTCCGCTCGGTACTGCTCTTGCCTTCGGCTTTTCGCTGCTGTTCCTGGTCTACGCGATCGGGCCGATCTCCGGCTGCCATGTGAATCCGGCCGTGACCCTCGGGCAGCTGCTGCTCGGCAGACTGTCGGCGATCTCGGCGGTCGGCTATGTGATCGCGCAGCTGATCGGTGCATTCCTGGCCGGGCTCGTACTGTTCGCGATCGCGAAGAATCTGCCGTCCTATGACCGCGCGGTCAACGGGCTCGGCGCGAACGGCTGGGGTAAACACAGCCCATCCGCGGTGCGCGGTCCGCTGGGGCAGGCGGTGATCCAGAACGGATACGGCCTGTCCGCGACGATCATCGTCGAGGTCATGTTGACCGCGCTGCTGGTCTTCGTGGTGCTGGCCTCCACCGACCAGATCTCCGATATCCCGCTGGCCGGCCTGTCGATCGGCGTCACGTACGCGGTCATCAACCTGATCTCGATCCCGGTGGACAACACCTCGGTGAATCCGGCCCGCAGCCTCGCCGTCGCCTTCTATCAGGACGGTGCTGGCCCCCAGGTCTGGGCCTTCGTGGTGTTCCCGCTCATCGGCGGCGTACTCGGCGCGCTGATCTACGGCCTACTGTTCGGCCGCTCCCGCGAAATGGTGTCTTGACCGCTAGTGCCAGGCGTATTCGGCACACAAGCGGTGGGCAACCAGGTCGAAGGTCTTGCGCGCCAGGATCGCGCCTTCGCGGCGGATGCCGTCCTCCGGGACGTCCAGTACCCGATCGAGGCGGACCCAGCTCGGCCTGCCCTCGTGATCCCAACTGCCGCTGCCGATTCCGACCCAGTCACGGTCGTGCGCGCGTTTCGGATTCGACGACAGCATCAGCCCGAGCAGGGTCCTGCGATCGCGGCCGACGACGAGCACCGGGCGGTCCTTGCCGTTGTTCGGATCCTCTTCATAGGGCACCCAGGTCCACACGATCTCGCCCGGATCGGCGCGACCGTCCAGCTGCGGGCAGTAGACGATCTGCCTGGCCCGCTCGGCGGTCGGCACCGGGGTCGAGGCAGTGGGCCGGATCGCGACCGCGGGCGCCTTCCGGGTCGCGAGTGACCCGACCGCGCGCTCGAGCAGCGATGAGCGCTGCAACTTGCCTACCAGCTTCGGCGCCCGTTGCTTGACGATCTTGGGCCCCTGCTGCTTCGCGATGAGGCCTAGCTGCTTGCCGATCGTGTTCCAAGTTCGGGCCATCCTTGGATGGTAACGGCGCTATCTCGTCTCCTCATCAGCACTGCCTACTGCCCGGTAGCGTTGCGTGTTCGCGGTCGGCGGCCGTGCGCACGGCGACGTGCGCGCATCATGCGCCGATGTGCTGCTGTGTCCGTGTCGAAAATGGTTGCAGCACTGGATATCTGCTGGCAGATACGGTATCGAGGTCGCGATCGGCGCCGATCCGCGCGACCGAGTCCAGCATGCGCCGCACCCGACCCTGGAACTCGGCAGCGTCCCGCGCGCCGTACCAGACCATCGGATCGGTGAGCGCCTCGGCCGGAAACTGTTCCTCGACAATGGCATCGATGGCGGGCGCGTCCGGTGTGATCGCCCGGACCACTACGTTCTGGGTATAGCCGAAGGTCGATTGCGTCTCGATGGCCACCGCGGTATGTCGCCCCTGCCACTCGCGCAGCCATTGTTCCTGCGTGAGTTCGGCGGGTCTGCGTAGGAAGGCGAGGTTGCCGAAGCCCTCGGTGCGGGTCGGGACCGAATCGTCCAGTCGCAGTGGCACCGACTCGGTTACCAGATAGCCGTGTACCGCGGTGCCGAATTCGGCGAGGATATCCGCCGCGGCCGTGGCCTCGGGACCATAGCTCTGCTCGACCCAGACCGTAACCGCCGCGGCGATCGGCGGGTCCAGCGTGACCATTCGCATCCGTGCGGCCTGGACCGCCGCATCACGGATATAAACGGTGACACCAGCCACCCCGAGGTCGACCAGGCGCGTGGCCACGATGGTGCGCAGCGATTCGCACCACGACTCGGTCGCATCGGCATCGGATCGGCGCAGGACGAAGATCAATTTCTCCACCCCGCCGAAAATACGGGGGATTCTTCGTTAGAGTCGGGCAATTCGTCGCGGAAGAAGGATCCAGTTGTGCAGCCCCAGGTTTTTCCGGGAACCTACACCGACGATCACGGCACCGAGCGCGTCATGTGGCGGATCGGGCCATCGCGACACTGGGGTCCGAACCGGTTCGATATCCGGACGGTGATTCGTGGCGTTCCGGTGGCGGGTCCGGACTTCGACGCGCTCGATCCCCATGACAAGGTCGCCGCCCTGCGGGTCGGACTTCCCGTCGACCAGTGGGATGCCATCTCGGGCTGTGCGTTCTCCGGCGAACTGCCCTGCACCGTGCAAGTGCGCGAGCAGCGGCAACCAGGTGTGATCCACTTCCGGCTGACCCTGCTGCCCGGCGGGGCAGGGGAGTCGCTCGATCTCGCCATCGACATAGATGGGCAGACCTACCACGGCGCCGACCGATACTTCGAGGACGCGTTGTTCCGGCTCGGACAACAGTTCCCGGACGACGTCCGCCTGCTTTCCTGCATAACGTGCCTGTTCTCCGACTACTCGCCGTACGGCCACGGCATCACCGGCATGTGGTGTCATCGCGATGCCAAGGACAAATACCTCGCGGTCCGTACCAAGGACGACTATTTCGAGGTGCCGGTGACCGAGCAGGTACCCGAGAACTACCTGTGCGCCGACTACGCGCACCGCATCGCCGGCACCGGCTATCGCGGCTGAAAAGTGGTACGGAACGCAGAACGGTGAACCGCTGACAGCGTCTCTACCTCGCGCATGGGACGATGGAGGGCAGTTTGCCGATACCCATGAGGAGTGGAGTGCCCGCCAGCTTCGCCGACACGACGTTCACCGATCCCGCCCGGATCCGGAACTTCTGCATCATCGCGCATATCGACCACGGCAAGTCGACGCTGGCCGACCGTATGTTGCAGCTCACCGGTGTGGTCGAGGAACGGGCGATGCGCGCCCAGTACCTGGACCGAATGGATATCGAGCGGGAACGCGGCATCACCATCAAGGCCCAGAATGTGCGACTGCCCTGGCAGGTCGACGGCACCGACTATGTGCTGCATCTGATCGATACGCCCGGCCACGTCGACTTCACCTACGAAGTGTCGCGTGCACTCGAGGCGTGTGAAGGTGCGGTGCTGCTGGTCGACGCGGCGCAGGGCATCGAGGCGCAGACGCTGGCGAATCTGTATCTGGCGCTGGACAAGGATCTGACGATCATTCCGGTGCTGAACAAGATCGACCTGCCCGCCGCCGATCCGGACCGCTACGCCGCCGAGATCGCCCATATCGTCGGCTGCGAACCCGATGACGTGCTGCGGGTATCGGGTAAGACCGGTGTCGGTGTGGTGGAGCTGCTGAACGAGGTCATCAAGCAGGTGCCCCCGCCGGTCGGCGATCCGGAAGCACCCGCGCGCGCCATGATCTTCGACTCGGTCTATGACACCTATCGCGGCGTGGTCACCTATGTCCGTGTGGTGGACGGCAAGATCATTCCGCGCGAGAAGATCAAGATGATGTCCACCGGCGCGACCCACGAGTTGCTCGAGGTCGGCATCGTCTCGCCGGAGCCCAAGCCCACTCAGGGCCTCGGCGTCGGCGAGGTCGGTTATCTGATCACCGGCGTGAAGGATGTGCGCCAGTCGAAGGTCGGCGATACCGTGACCTCTGCGCGCGGCGGTGCGAGCGAACCGCTCACCGGCTATCGCGAGCCGCGCCCGATGGTGTACTCCGGTTTGTACCCGGTCGACGGCTCGGACTATCCGGACCTGCGCGACGCACTCGACAAGCTCCAGCTCAACGATGCCGCGCTGACCTATGAGCCGGAGACCTCGGTGGCGCTCGGCTTCGGGTTCCGCTGTGGCTTCCTCGGTCTGCTGCACATGGAGATCACCCGGGAGCGGCTGCAGCGCGAATTCGATCTGGACCTGATCTCGACCGCGCCGAACGTGGTCTACACGGTGCAGATGGAGGACGGCGCCGAACACGTCGTCACCAATCCGTCGTACTGGCCCGAGGGCAAGATCCGGCACGTGTATGAGCCGGTGGTCAAGTGCACCATCATCTCGCCGAGTGAATTCATCGGCTCGATCATGGAGCTGTGCCAGGCCCGGCGCGGTGAACTCGGCGGCATGGACTATCTGTCCGAGACCCGGGTCGAGCTGCGCTACACCATGCCGATGGCCGAGATCATCTTCGACTTCTTCGATTCGTTGAAGTCGCGCACCCGCGGTTATGCCAGCCTCGATTACGAGGAGTCGGGCGTGCAGGAATCGGCGCTGGTCAAGGTGGATATCCTGCTGCAGGGCGAGGCCGTGGACGCGTTCAGCGCGATCGTGCACCGGGACGCCGCGCAGGCCTATGGCCACAAGATGACCACCAAACTGCGCGAACTCATTCCACGTCAGCAGTTCGAGGTACCCATTCAGGCCGCCATCGGCTCGAAGATCATTGCCCGCGAGAACATCCGTGCCATCCGCAAGGACGTGCTCGCCAAGTGCTACGGCGGTGACATCAGCCGTAAGCGCAAACTGCTGGAGAAGCAGAAGGAGGGCAAGAAGCGCATGAAGACCATCGGTCGCGTGGACGTCCCGCAGGAAGCCTTCGTGGCCGCGCTCTCCTCCGATGCCGCCGCCGACAAACCCAAGGGCCAGAAGTAGCTTCGCCGCCCTGGCTCAGCGTGTCGGATTGATCCGGACGCGCAGACGTACGCCGCCCAGCGGGCTGGAGTTCAGTTCGGCTGTGCCGGAATGGAGTTCGGCTTGCTGGCGGACCAGGGCCAGGCCCAGACCGGAGCCGGGGGAGCCGTGGCCTTTGACGAAGCGGTCGAAGGCGGTCGGGTGGAGCGTGGCGGGGATGCCGGTGCCATCGTCGTCGATGATGATGTCGACGGCGTCGGAGTCGGGGCGGCGGGCCGCGACCGTGATGGTGTGTGCGTGACCGTGCTGTACGGCGTTGGCGACCGCGTTGGTGACGATGAGCATGAGCCCGCCGGGGAGACCGGTCACCGTCGTCGGGGTGCATTCGGTGAGGTCGATGCTGACCTCGGGATGTCGGCGGCGCGCGTCCTGTACTGCGCGGTCGAGGGTTTCGCAGAGTTCGAAGGGTTCGAAGGCGTCGGATTCGGTGAGTTCGCCGACGGCGAGTTGTTCCAACTCGGTCAAGGTGTTCTCGATCTGGCGCTCGACGAGCAGGACATCGGCGAGTACCGCGCGCTGCTGTTCAGCGGGCAATTCCTTGGTGGCCAGGACTTCCAGGTCGGTGCGCATCGCGGTGAGCGGTGTACGCAGCTCGTGGGCGCAGACCGCGGCGAAGTCCCGGGCGCTGGCGAGTGCGCGATTGGTGGCGCCGTGTGCGGCCTCGAGTCGCGCGAGCATGTGGGTGATGGCATCGGAAAGTTCTTCCGCCTCACGGGCTCCGCGGCCGCTCAGTGGCGGGAGCTGCTCGAGAGTATCGATGCCGTGGGTCGCGGTGGCCAGTCTGCGCAGTGGCCGTGCGGCGTAGCCGGCCAGGAACCAGCCGAGTACCGCGGCGAGCAGCACGCCCGTGATGCCGATCGCGATACCGATCAGCTGGCTGCGGCGGATGGCCGAATCCACCAGCGCGCGATCGGCTTCGAGCCGCACCACCAAACCGGGTGCTCCCGCGACGGTGGTGCGGACATCACCGGGCGCCACGATGACCGGCCCGGGTAGGGCGAGATCCGATGGCGGGTCGGGGAGGGCCCGAATCAGCACGTGCGGTGGTGCATCCAGCGGTGGTGCGATCGCGACGCCCATGGTCGAGACCGTCTCGTCGAACTGTCGCGAACCGGTGGCGTCGAGCAGCGCGGTATAGCCGATGCCGAGCGTGACCGCGACAAGCGCCGCGACCACGCCCGATACCAGCGCGACGCGAGCGCGCAACGACAGCGACACTGTGCCTTTCGGCGACCGCATCGCCCGGCCCCACCGACTCGCCCACGCCGGGTTCGGTTGCGCCGCTACCGACATTCGCTCACGGTTCCTCTCGCAGTACGAATCCGACCCCGCGCACGGTGTGGATCACCCGCGCCGCACCGTGCGTTTCCAACTTTCGCCGCAGATAGGAGACGAACACATCCACCACATTGGTGTCGGTGCTGAAGTCGTAACCCCAGACTGCGGAAAGGATCTGCTCGCGACTGAGCACGATGCCGACGTTCTCTGTCAGCAGGGCGAGCACCTCGAATTCCCGTTTGGTCAGCTCCACCTGTTGGCCGTTCACGTACACCCGATAGCCAGCCCGGTCGATCCGCACCTGTCCGACCTGGCGTTGGTCATCGCCGGACGGCCGGATCAGCGTGGGCCGACGGCGCAGCAATGCGTGCAGGCGAGCGACGAGTTCGCCGAGGTCGAAGGGTTTGGTCAGGTAATCGTCGGCGCCGCGTTCCAAGGCCGCGATCCGATCGCTGACCGCGGTACGGGCGCTCAATACGCAGATCGGAATGTCGTTACCGATCGCGCGCAATGCCGTAACCACGCCCGCCCCATCGAGATTCGGCATATTCACATCGAGCACAATGGCGTCCGGTTCGGCGCTGCGAACCATCGATAGCGCCTCGGCGCCGTCACCGGCGGTGACCACCTCGAAGTCCGAGAGTTCGAGCCCGCGCCGCAGCGACGCGAGAACTCGAACTTCGTCGTCCACAACCAGGATGCGTTGTCCGGTCATGGGGCCACAATAGGGCCGTCCCTCGGGCAGCTGTCGTTACTACCGCGGTCCGGGTTGGATGTGCAGCACGCCGGGGCCGACGGGCTGGCCGGGCGCCGGGATGCCCGGTCCGGAGGGATCGAGACCCGGGCAGTCGGGCAACGGTGCCGCCGGAGCGCCGGGCGCCTGCTCGATCACCACATGGGGTCCGCCAGGACCCGGCGCCGGGCACACCACCGTCACGCCGCCGTCGCCCGGTCGCGGCGGCTGGGCCGAGGCGGCTGCCGCGACCAGCACGGCCGCGCCGGCGGCGACTGCGGTTCCGGTGACGATGGTGACAATGCGGGCTCGGCCGCGTCCGAGGGGTGCGGTCATGATGCGATCTCCTTCGTGTCGGTGCCGGGATGTCCCGGCGAAACCCACGCTAGGGCGCGCAACTTCACCGTCTCTTGAGTAATTGTTAGAAATCTCTTGCGGCGCATCGAACTTCGGGCTTATGGGTGGCTGCCGACGAGTTGGTCTCGCCG
The DNA here is from genome assembly GCF_040674855.1 of Nocardia sp. NPDC049707. Taxonomy (NCBI): domain Bacteria; kingdom Bacillati; phylum Actinomycetota; class Actinomycetes; order Mycobacteriales; family Nocardiaceae; genus Nocardia; species Nocardia sp. NPDC049707. The sequence continues at coordinate 183,088 of NZ_JBFANN010000008.1, forward strand.
GCACGGTTTCGAGCGAGCCGCCGCGTGGCGGGGGCCGAGCATGTGGGTGATGGCATGGGAAAGTTCTTCCGCCTCACGTGCTCCGCGGCCGCTCAGTGGCGGGAGTTGCTCGAGGGTATCGATGCCGTGGGTCGCGGCGGCAGTCTGCGCAGTCGCGGATGCCCGAATCCACCAGCGCGCGATCGGTGCGAGATGGGGGAAGTCCTGGATGTGCGGGGGGCGCCAGGACTTCTACCCTCGGATGATGCGAGTGTCGCCCGGTACGGAGTCGGGGGCGAAAGGCAGCGGCGCGGCGCAACCCATTGCGTGGCATGCGTGCCCGGACAACATAGGGGCGGCCGTTCAGTGCGCGGATATCGAGGTGCCGCTGGACTGGCGCAAACCGGAAGGCGAGAAGATCACCGTCGGAATCGGCAGACTGCCTGCGGCCGATCCCGCGCGTCGGATCGGCTCGCTGATCTTCGATCCGGGCGGGCCCGGTGGATCAGGCGTCGGGATGATCGCAGGTGAGGCGACCTACCCCGGACTGTTCCCGGCCGAACTGCGCGCGCGGTTCGACCTGATCGGCTTCGACCCGCGCGGCATCGGGACCAGCAAGCCCGCCATGCGCTGCGATCCGGAACTGGCAAACCGGCGGCCGGATGTCTTCGTCGCTGATCAGGCCGCCTTCGATGCGCTGGTCGAATCCAATAAGGCATTCGGTGCGAGCTGTCGACGCCTGACCGGGCCGTTGCTCGACCACATGGATACCGTGGCCGTTGCTCGCGACCTCGACGTGGTGCGCCAGCGCCTCGGCGGCGAGCCGCTGAACTACGTGGGGGTGTCCTACGGCTCGGAGATCGGATTGGAATACGCGCGCCTTTTCCCGAGCGGCAGCCGAGCGCTGGTTCTCGATGGGGCATTGGACCATTCGCTCCCGCTGAGCGCCATGCACGTCTACGAGGCCACGGCCTTCGAGAACGGGCTGGGTCGCTTCGCGGCCTGGTGCCGCGAGTCCGCCGATTGCGCGTTGCGCGGTGACGATGCCACCGCCGTCGTCCGCGACCTGGTGGCTCGCACGCGGCAGGCCCCGCTACCCGCACCCACGTGCGCGACCTCGAAACAGTGCGCACCGCAGGTCCGGACCGGTGATCTGCTCGCGGGCATTCAAGGGAGCCTGCTGTTCAAATCCACAGTGGGCCCGGTCGCCGGGTGGGCGGGTCTGGCCACGGCGCTGGACCATGCCCGCGCCGGCGACGCCAGCGATCTGTCACCCCATGTCCTCACCGACACCACGACCGCCGGATTGGGTGTCGCATGTGCCGAATACCGCGCCGACTTCACCACTTACGCGGCCCTGAAAACCGAGCAGATCCTGGCCGCCGCCATCGCCCCCACCACCCTCGGCGGCACCGAATCCTATAGCTACCTCGCCCACTGCCTCGGCTGGCCCGCTGAATTCACCAACCCGCCGCATACGGTTACCGCCAAACCCACCATCACCCCCCTCATCGTGAACTCGACCCACGACCCGTCGACCCCCTACGGCTGGGCCCAACTGATGTCCACGCAGATTCCGAACGCGGTCCTGCTGACCCGCGAAGGCGACGGTCACACCTCCTTCTTCCTCCCCGGCCGCACCCGTGAAGCCATCATCGAATATCTGATCGACGGTACGGTTCCCGCACCGGGGACGGTGCTGACCGACTGAGGTCGGCCCGCGGATGAGCGACACCGCCGTAATACTCCGGGATGACGCGGGGGTGCAGGCCTACATTGACCCGCGATGCGGTCCGGTGGATTCGGCAGCGGACCCGGGTGCGGCGAGCAACGGTGCGGTGGGTGTGAGCGCCGCGGCGAGGGGTGCTCGCTGGGATGCTCGGCAGCAACGGCCGGCCGCAGCAGGTCATCGTCGCCGAAACGCGGGGCCGGACTGCGGGTTTCGGTGAGTTCAGGGGTGCCGCACGTGCGGGTGCCGGTCTGGTCGAACGCGACCTGGGGCGTGGGTGCGGAGCTGTTCCATCACGACCGCGGACTCGACGAGCACGCCGTGGCGGCCGGCGTTGGCGATCGCCGCCGAAAGCGGCGGCATGGTCGCCAGCACCACCGCGCACGGCGAGGCCACGATCATTGTTCGACGTACTGCGTAAGCCACAGCCCTGACTCACCGAACAGGGGCCTGCCGGGATACGAGCGAAAGGGGCAATGAGCTCCCGAATCTGCCGCAACCCCGATTTCTCGCAGATGCTCCTCAACCCCCGACCAGTTGGCCGCTATTTCACCTGCCCGTGATCACGGCTGGCCGCTGGCGAGCGCCTGTACGGCGCCGAGGAACTCCGGGCCGCCCACGACGTATCCGCCGACGGTTCCACCGATCAGCACACCAACGGGGATGCTGATCCCCCAAATCAGGGGCATACACGCCCCGAGGATGCCACCGACGATGGCACCGCCGACGACGCCAGGCAGGTTCTTGTTGATCTGCTCCTTGAGCCGGTCATAGGAGCTGATGTCCCTCAGTTGCGCAATATCTTCTGCCGTCGGGGTCGGTGTCAGCGTCAGGGTGTGGCCGTCCGCACCGATGCGCTGCGCAATCGCGATTGAACGCCCGTCGACGGCGTACGATTGCGGCACTTCGGTCACCGCGGCTCCGTCGCCGGACTCGAGCACCACCGCACCGTTCTGCGCGATCTCGAACTTGCCATTCTCGACGGTGGCGATAACGACCCTGTCGACCGGCGAAACGGTGATCTGGTAGTTGATTCCATGATCCACACCGGAAGTCGTGTCCCCCGCAGTGGGCTGCTCCGTTACGGCCAGCTCTGCATGGGCGGTTGCCGCAGTGATACCCACGGCCGAGATGGCCATGAAAACGGCAGCAGTGATCTTCTCGAACTTCATACTTCGAATCCCTCCACTCAACTGCCCCTGATGGGCGGACCGAGTCAGACCTTAGGCGTCGAATTCCATGGTGTGTGGTACGCCACACGCAGTTCGCAGTCACTGCACTCCTGCTTCCCCTGTGACCGGCTGGAGAGCAGTACTGCGCAATCGCGGTGAGACCCAAAGAAATCAAGGCCGCCGATCAGCCGTCACCCCGGGCGGCACCGACACCCTTCGTAGCCGACGTCGCCAACGTCCATGGTCAGTGCACCGAGACCAGGTCACGGGGGCAGCACCGGGCGACGCAGGCGATGTGTTCACGTGTCCCGCGATCGACCTTCGTTGGCCTGTCCCAGCTCCATTTCGGGTCCAACGCTTCGAACCCCCGTTCGTTGAAGTCGTGGATCACTTGCCGCACATAGGCTTCCGACACCTGCATCAGCCGAGTGATCGCCGGGACCGGCTGCCGCTGAGCCGAAGCCATCACCACGATCGCGCGTCGTGTCCTGATCGGGTTGCCTGCTCGTCTTCGTGATCTTCTGCAACCGGCGTCCCTCCCCTGGGCGCACCACTCGCACGAACACTTCCGGATCCGTGCCACCGGCATCACCCTGACCGGCAGCTTCGCCGTCTGCGGGCGGCCTGGCAAACCGACCCCCGATTACCGCACGCCCCTTCTGGACGAGGCGTAGTCTCGTCGGCACGGCTTCGAGCGAGCCGCCGCGTGGCGCGGTTTCGGAACGCTCGAGCGGGTCGAATGGCAACGCCTGCCACCGGTTTGGGGTGCCCATAAGAACAAGGGCTTCCGTTCTGTGTTCTCTGATGGCAAGGTTGTGTTGCTTGTCGCAGTCGTATTCCTTGCGGACCTGCCGAATGTGACAGTTGGGTTCTCCGGAATATGGTTGGGTAATCTTGACTCGGTCTGCCCGGCGTGGTGAGGATGCTGGAAACCTGAGAGTGGAGCTTGCATGACGAGTGACCTGCCCTTCGATGGCGATGCCACCGGAGCTGACGACCGTGCGGGCGATACGGCCTATCGCGTTGCCACCGGCGTCGCGCGGGTAGCGAGGGCGGGCGCGTACGTCACCGGCGGCGCGCTGGTCGCCAGTGGCGGTACCGCCCCAGCGCCAGCCCATCCCGGTGGGCAACGGCTCGACAGCTGGACTTCGGCCTATACCCGCGACCCCGATGCCGGCGCGCCGAGCCCGGTGGTCACCTTCCCGGATCCGGATCCGAATTCGGCACCGCCCGCCCCACTGCATTCGTCGACGCCGACCCCGCGCGATATCAGCGTGAACGCACCGTTCACCATCCCGAATGTGCCCAATTCCGGCGTGCACGTCGGGCCGGCACCGCAGCAGCATGCACCACAGCCGTGGCAGAACGCCGGGTACGGCAACAGCTATCAGCCCGGAATCGCCCTCGGCGCCGAGGGCGAACGCTCCGGACTCGATCTGCACAGCGGGGCACCACAGTCCGGCCTCGATCTCGGTACCGCGCATGTGCCAGGCGGCTTCGGCAACCTGCCCGGATTCGACTTCGGTCACAGCGGCCACGGTTTCGACCTCCCCAACCCGAGCGCCTTCCTCGCTCCGGGTTCGAATCCGTTTGCCCTGCCTCGCGTTCCGGCATCGGGGACGGCCGACAACTCGGCGATCGGCGAGTCGGCGAGCGACGATGGCGAAAGCGCCGACGACGGCGATGCGGTCGCGAGCCACGTTCCGTTCTACGGCGGCAATATGTTTCACAGCGGCGCGACCGGGGGCAGCGGTGAGCTGTTCCACGGCGGCGATGCATTCCACGGCGCCGATATGTTCCACGGTGTCGGCAATCCCGATGCCTTCAGCGCATTCATCAATGCGGGAGCCGGTTTCAGTGTGCATACCGAACTCGCCGTGGACTTCAGTATCGGTCCCAACGGGATGTACCTGGCCACACAGTCCAAGGTCGAGGTCGAGGGTGCGCTGAAGATCGAGGCCGGCGTGGATCGGGTCGGTGACAATGTGGATCGGGTCGGTGACAATATCGACAGGTTCTCCGATTGGCTCGGCCGAACTCCCAGCGGCACCGGACGTTCCGGCCTCGACAACTCCGGTGCGCCCGGCACGGCCAGCTCGGTCGGCACCCAGCCTGTTGGCGGATCCGTTCCCCAGTACTCGGCCGTGCAGCCCGTTGCGGTGCAGCCGTTCGCGGCGCCGCTGCCCGCTCCGATCGCACCGGCCGTCGCGCCCGCACCGGTGGCCTCAGCGGTCGTCGCGCCCGCCGCGGTCGCCGCGCCGGTTGCGGCCACCCCGCTGCAGACCACGATTCAGCCGGATGTGGCGAGCACCCCGGTCGCCAATGTCCTTGTCGCGCCATCGGGTCCGTCACCACTGACCGCGCCCGCCGCGGTGGTGCCCGCCCTGTTCGAGCCGCGGCCGGTGCCGGCGAAGCATCCGATCGTGGTCGAAGATTCGCATCCGACCACCACACCGTTGACCGACATCCCGACCACCATCACCAAGACGGTGCCGGTTCCGGTCATCCCTGGCGACAACACCGCCGGGCATCCGACCACGCTGCCCGATACGGGCAGCGTCATACCCGGCACCACCGCACTTCCGGGCACGGATATCACCGGGACGACGAAGATCCCCACCGCGACCCACGCGCCGACCACGCAGGCTCCCAGCACGAACGTGCCGTCCCACACCGCGATGCCGACGACACCGGACGACGACGATGTGACGATCCCGAGCACCGGCAACGCTGGCGGACCGAGTACCGGTCACAGCGGCGGAATCACCCCGAGCACGGTCAACGGCGGCACGGGCGGCACGGGCGGCACACACACCACCTACCCGACGGCCGACGCCCCGACCGTGGACGTGCCGACCGTATCGCTGCCGACGGTCACTCATTCCGCGCCGACGGTCGCGCCGACTGTGGATATCGGTATCCCGACCGCGAATCCCCCCGCACCGATCCCGACTCAGCAGCCGCATGTGCCAGCGCCGACGATGCCCGCACCGATCACCCCGATGAAACCGCCGATCCACCCGATCGCCGCGGAAATCGGCGATCCGGCCGATTTCGGGCACCCGGTATACGAGCCCGATCACACGACATCGACCCTCATGGCCGCCGGGCTGTCCACCCCGCTGCTGCCCGATCCGGGTCTGGACGACGGCAGTCACCTGCTGGCGGGCCTGGATATCACCCTGATCTAGGAGCCGCACGGGGGTCGCGCGCACCCGGCGCGCTGGCGCGTGTCATCGTCGAATGCGATATCCGTACGACAGTGAGGAGGAGCGGTTGTCTGCCGCAGCGGGGCTGGAGGCTGCCACGGTGAAACATCCGGAGGCGATGGCGCCAGTCATCGGAATCCTCGATCGACTGCAGGAGATGACCCGCTCCGCGGGCCGACAAGACCTGGGCGCCCGACTGAGCATGGTCCGGGCCAGGGTCGGTGACACCCGGCTGCGCCTAGTGGTCGTCGGCGCCGCGAAGAACGGCATGAGCACCCTGGTCAACGGTCTGATCGGGGCGCGGGTCAGCGCTACCGAGAGTGCGCTGAGTGTGCCGGTGATCGCCGAGTACGGACCGGAGCCGACCGCTGAGCTGGTGAAATCGCTGGGCGCGGGCCGGATCGAGCGCCAGCCCGTCGATCCGCTCGACCCCGGGCCCGCGCTGGCCACCGACGGGGTGATCCGCGCCGAATTCACCGAGCCGAGCCCGCTGCTGGCCGAGGGACTCGTGCTGATGGACGCACCCGGCGGCGACGGCGAGGATCACGCCACCTGGTCGATGATCGCCGCCGCGGATGCGGTGCTCTACGTCGGTGACGCCGGCACCGAGTTCAGCGCGGAGCAGATCGACTATCTCGCGCGCATCCAGCAGATCTGTCCGACGGTCATCTGCGCGCTGAACAAGATCGACCTGCACCCGCATTGGCAGCACACCCAGCAGCGCAATCGCGAGCTATTGGACGCGGCGGGCCTGGGCTTCGCGGTGGCGCCGGTCTCCGCGCTGCTGCACCTGCAGGCGGGCAATTACCAGCGCGATATCGAATCCGGTGTGCCCCAACTGGTCGACCATCTACGCGACTATCTGCTGGCTAGGGCCAACAGCCTGGTGCTGGAAGCCGCGGCCAATGACATCCGGCTGATCGCCGACCACCTCGCCGTGACCCTGCGGACCGAGGCCGAGGCGCTGCGCGATCCGCGCCGCCGGGTGGAGATCACCGAACAGCTGGTCGCCGCCCGCGATCAGGCCGATCAGCTGCGGCAGCGCTCGGCCAACTGGCAGGTCACCCTCGGTGACGGCGGCACGGAGCTGATGGCCGATATCGAACACGACCTGCGGCACCGGCTGCGCAGTCTGGTGCGCGATGCCGAGGCCGAGATAGCCAAGACCGATCCGGCTCGCCACTGGCAAGATTTCGGCGCGGATATGGACGCGCGTGTCTGCGAGGCCGTCGAAGAGAATTTCGTGGTCGCGCATTACCGGGCGGTGGAATTGTCCGAACAGGTGGCCGCCAAATTCCCCGCTGATCACCGCACCCCGCCGCTACCGGACCTACGCCTGGAAAATCCCGGTGAAGTGCTCGACCAGGTCGCGCCGCTGGATCCGCTGAACAGCGCGAAAGCCGGTGTGCTCGGTCAATTCCTGACCGTTATGCGCGGGTCCTACGGCGGTCTGCTGATGGTCGGTGTGCTCACCAGTCTGCTGAAAATGCCACTGGTGAACTGGTATTCGGCCGCCGCCGCGTTGCTGCTCGGCGCCAATGCGCTGTGGGACGATCGCAAGGCGCGTAAGCAGCGCCGTCAGGCCGAGGCCAAGGTTTCAGTGGCCAGATTGATGGACGATGTGATCTTCCAGGTCGGTAAGGAATCGCGAAATCGGTTGCGCGCCATGCAGCGCGCGTTGCGCGATCACTTCACCGATGTCGCCACCGATGTGCTCCGCGCCGCCGACGAACGGTTGCGCGTCGCGGAGGTGGCCTATGGGAGATACGGCGATCACCGTGAGGAACGCATCGCCGATCTGGACGTGCAACTCGGCAGGTTGCGCGGGTTGCGCGCCGAGGCCGATGGGATCAGCGCTGCCGCGTAGGCAGAACGCAGCGCCGCCGCGCAGGCAGGCCCCAGTGCCGGCGCGTAGACGGGACGGCCGTGCTCGTCTGTCAGGCCCGAATGCTTGTCGGCGTATGCGCCGGCAGGAACCTGCCGGAGTTGTGTGACTGCTCGGCCCTGATCACATGCGTCACCGCATTGATCAGCGCCAGATGGGTGAATGCCTGCGGGAAGTTACCGAGATGACGTCCACTGCGCGAATCGATCTCCTCGGCGTAGAGCCGCAGCGGACTCGCATAGCCGAGCAGCCGCTCGCACAGATGCCGGGCCCGTTGCAGCTCGCCGATCTCCACCAGCGCGGAGACCAACCAGAACGAGCAGATGGTGAAGGTGCCCTCCGTGCCGGTCAAACCGTCATCGGTGGTTTCGGTCCGGTAGCGCAGCACCAGACCGTTCTCGGTGAGCCGGTCGGCGATCGAGAGCACGGTCGCGCGCACCCGATGGTCGGTGGGCGGCAGGAAGCGGTTCAGCACCACCAGCAGCAGTGACGCGTCCAGGGTGTCGCCGCCGTAGGTCTGGGTGAAGACACCGTCGGCATTCACGCCGTTGGTGAGGATATCGGCCTTGATCTGGTCGGCGACGGTGTACCACTCGGTGGCCCGCTCGTATTCGCCGTGCAGTTCGGCCAGTTTCGCGCCACGGTCCAGCGCCAGCCAGCACATCACCTTCGACGAGGTGAAATGCTGTGGCTCACCGCGGACCTCCCAGATGCCGCGGTCGGGCTCCTGCCAGTGCGCGATGGCCGCCTCGACCTGGCGCTCCAGTAGCGGCCACAGCGACTCCGGCACCTGTTGGCGGGATTTCACGTGCAGGTACACCGCGTCGAGCATGGTGCCCCAGATATCGTGCTGGTCCTGGTTGTACGCGCCGTTGCCGATGCGCACGGGTTTTGCGCCGTCGTAGCCGGTCAGGTTGTCGAGCGTGCTCTCGGTGAGGTCGCGTTCGCCGCCGATACCGTAGAGCACTTGCAGCGGAACGGGTTCGCCGTTGTCACCGGTGGTGGCGTCGTTGAGGAAGGCGAAGAAGTCGTTGGCCTCGCGGTCGAGGCCGAGGGTGTACAGGCCCCACAGCGCGAAACTGGAATCACGCACCCAGGTATAGCGGTAGTCCCAGTTGCGCTGGCCGCCAGGGGTTTCCGGCAGAGAGGTGGTCGCGGCGGCCATCAGCGCACCGGTCGGCGCGTAGGTGAGTCCCTTCAGCGTGAGCGCACTGCGCTGCAAGTAGTTGCGCCACGGATGATCCGGGAAATCGCCGAGAGTGATCCACTCCCGCCAGCATTCCGTGGTCTGCCACATCTTCTGCGCCGCCTCCTCGAAGGTGCGCGGCGGGGGCAGCTCCGACCAGGTCAGCGCGACGAATACCTCGTCGCCCTCTTTCATCCTGGTCCTGGCGCGGGCCTCGCGGCCCTCGAGTCCCAACCGCAGGTCGGTGGTCAGCACCAGCGTCGGGCCCACCGTCGGATCGGTGGTACGCACCGCGGTGGCCTCCTCGTACACCTTGCCGGTGTACTCCCAGCGGGCCGGGGCGCGGTGGTAATCGAAGGCGGGTTCGCAGCTCATCTCCAGCTCGACCGTGCCGTTCACGCACTTCACCGTCCGCAACAGCACGTGCTCGGCATCCCAATCCATCGGCGTGCGGCGATGGGTCTTGCTGCGCTGATCGTTATTGTGCCAGGGGCCGAGTACCAGCGCGTCGCGCACGATCAGCCAGCCGGTCTCGGATTGCCAGGTGGTCTCCAGGATCATGCCGCCGGGCAGATACCGCCGCGCCGCGGGCACATTGACCCCATACGGGCCGATCCGGAAATGTCCGGCGCTGCGATCGAGCATCGCGCCGAAGATGCTCGGCGAGTCGGGGCGCGGCACGCACATCCACTCGACACCGCCATTGCTGGCGATCAGACAGCTGGTCTCACAGTCGGACAGGAACGCGTAATCGTCGATCGGCGGATAGGTGGCGTGCTGGCGCACCTCACCCAGCTGGCTGAGGGCGGGCACGTCGGCAGGCTCGTCAACGGTCAGTTCATCGGAAGACGCCATACCTCATCTTCGGTCCGTCCGCGTTCGCCGTCCACCGCCCGCGCCGAAACCCCCGATCACCGCGCGCTGACCATAGCGAAACGTGCCACACGACTCAGCCGAGATGGATCTCTGTCCGACGAGCGAGGAGTTCGCGGTTTGCGTCCGCGCGTAGGCACGGCCATCGACTCAGCCGAGTCGTCGAAGCACGGGCGCGAATCTCGGCACCCGCGCACCAGGTACCGAACGACCCGCCTTAAACGACCACAACGGAGCGAGTCTTACGAGCGACCGTTCGCGGCCCGTCTCGCGTCCGAGTCGTCGAAGCGCATGCGACGTAGTCGCGACGCGCTCACCGCGCTGCCCACCCGAACGCAGCGAACGAGATCTCCCATGTCGGCCAGCACATGCGCACTGACTGGGTGAACTTCGCGACCAC